>CAMYXQ010000047.1 GCA_947303105.1 uncultured Caryophanales bacterium
TAACGGCTATGGCGACAAGGATTATGACTGGTACATGTTCGGCCAGTGGGGCATTGGCATCGGCATCGCCGTCTATCTCCTCATGGTGGTCATCACCTTCGCCTTATCCGTCCTTCTCTGGATCCCAGCCCGCAAAAAACGTCAGCAGAATATCTAGATTCCATCGGCTTTTTACCGCCTGACAGGCGGTTTTTCTTTGCCTACACGCGGCTGATATGCGAAGATGAGATAGTCAATAAGACGAAATAGAAACGCCATGCTTTATTCGTTGCTCGCCATCTTCGCCTTGCTCGTTCTTTTGATCATGAACGAGGAAATCCTTTTCAAGCGGAAAGGGGTCGGCAGCATCCCCGCGTTCAAGCAACTTCGGTTCTTCTTATTCGCCATCGTGGCGTATTACATCACCGACGCCTTATGGGGCTTCCTCGATGAACTCCCCGATAAAATGCCGGCCTATATCGACACGGCGTTCTATTTCCTCGCCATGGCGTTATCCGTCTTCGCCTGGACCCACTTCGTCGTCGCCTATATCCCCCAGGACAAAGCGTTCCGCATCACCTTGACCATCATCGGGACCGTCATCCTCGCCGGTGGGGTCGCCATCATCATCACCAACTTCTTTGAGCCGATCCTCTTCGATTACAACGAGAATGCCTATCATGGGGCCACGGCCCGTTATTCGTTCTTCACCGCCCAGATGGCGATGTTCATCCTCGCCTCCATTTACGCGACCATCGTCGCCTTCAAGCAGAAAGGCACGATGCGCCGCCGGCACATCACCATCGCCTTATTCGGTTTCATCATGATCATCGCCATCCTCGGCCAGATTTTCTTCCCGCTCGCGCCGATGTATGCCGGCGGCCTTCTCGTCGGCACCGTCGTCATCCACATCTTCGTCGTCGTCGACGAGAAAAACGACTACCGCAAACGGATCCAAAACTCCGAGAAAGAGCTCGTCGTGGCCAAGGAAATGGCGTTCACCGATGCCCTCACCGGAGTCAAGAGCAAACACGCCTACGTCGAAATGGAACAGGAGATCGACCGCCTCATCGCCAAAGGCGAAATCCACGAATTCGCGGTGGTGGTCTTCGATTTGAACGACCTCAAAGGGGTCAATGACCGCCAGGGGCATGAGATGGGCGACAAGATGCTCATCGCCTGCTGCGACCTAATCCGCGAATTCTTCCCGGATAGCTCCATTTACCGTTACGGCGGGGACGAATTCGTCGTCTTCCTCGAGAACGGGGCTTTCGAGGACCGCCATCAACGGATGGACGCCTTCGATCACCAGGTCGAGAAAAACCTCGTCTCTGACGGGGTCGTCGTCTCGACGGGCCTATCCGATTTCCGACCGGGCGAGGACAATGCCATCCGCGCCGTGTTCTCCCGCGCCGACCTCAACATGTACTCCCATAAGAAGTTACTCAAAGCGATGCAGGCCACCCATGAGCGGCTCAGCACCGGCAAACCGTCGTAAAGGAGGGGCATTATGGCGAATAAAAACGAACAAGAGATGCGTTCCAGCGTCTACGAACTGATCTACCATTCCCCCAACATTCGCCTCATCGATTTCCTCACAGACTCCTCTTGCGATGAGATGCTCGACATCGACCTCAATCGCGACACCTTCGAGATGCATTACCACGTCGAAGGCAAATACTACGTCCCCGTCCCCTCCCTCTCCTTCCGTTACCTCTACCATTACACTTCCGAACACATCGTCCACCCCGAGGACAAAGACCTTTATCTGCGATTGATGGACCCCGATACGATCTTTGATCGTTTCAAAGCTTCCAAAATCCCGAACTTCTTATCGGCCCGCTTCCGTTACCGCCTCCAAAGCGGTGGGTACCGTTACGTCGAGCAATGCGTCATCGCCGGCGAGGAAAATGGCTTCGCCCCCGGCGTTTTCCGCATCTTCATCTTTGATGTCCATAACTACGTCATCCGCCAGGTTGCCTCTTATTTCGACGAATCCCACACCGTCATGCGGAACCGGGAAATCGACGAAGTCACCGGCCTTCCTTTGGAACATAGTTTCATCGCTGAGGCGATTTCCATCTCCAAACGGAGACCGAACGTCGATTGGGCGATCTTCTCCATCGACATCGCCCACTTCCGTTTCTTCAACGAGTGGTACGGCCGCGAAGCCGCCGATCACCTCATCGGCCAGATCGGCGGGGTCTTATTCGACGCGGCCAAAGATTCCGGCGGCTGCGCCGGCTACTTCGGCCAGGACGTCTTCGGCTTCCTCGCCCCCTTCGACATGGAGAAGACCGATCACCTCTATGACGTCATCCGTTCCATCGTCGATTCCTTCGAACTATCCGCGGGCTTCCTGCCGGTCATTGGCGTAGCCAAATTGGAACCCGGGCTCACGATCGACGCCGCGTTTGACCGGGCGACCGTGGCCGCCGCCAGCGCCAAGAAAGACGCCCGGAGCCGCATCGCCCTCTATAACCCCTCCATGCATGCCCAGGCGGCCGCGGAGTATCAAATCCTGACCGAATTCTTAACCGCCTACAAAAACGAGGAAATCACCTTCTATCTGCAGCCCCAGTGCCGCATCTCGACCGGAGCGATCGTCGGGGCCGAATCCCTCGCCCGATGGATCAAGCCGGACGGCAGCATCGTCTCGCCTCTCACCTACATCCCCGTCCTCGAGAAATACGGCTTCATCGTCGAGCTCGACCAATATCTATGGGAAAAGGTGTGCCAGTGGCTCCGGAAATTGCTGGACGAAGGCAAAAACCCGCTGCCCATTTCGGTCAACGTCAGCCGGGCCGACATCTTCGCGACGGACATCGCCAAACACTTCCACGATCTGGCGGAGAAATATCAACTGCCGCATTCGCTTCTGAAACTGGAGATTACCGAGTCGGCCTACGTCGAGACGACTGAAGTCGTCGGCACCTTGGTGGACGCCCTTCGCCGCGACGGGTTCATGGTCCTCATGGACGATTTTGGGTCGGGCTATTCCTCCCTCAACATGCTCGGAACCCTCCAACTCGACGCGATCAAACTCGATGCCTTTTTCCTCCACGCCGAAGGCGAGGACTTCGACCGCAAGATGCATATCCTCGAATCGGTCATCAACTTGGCGAAGACGATCGCGATGCCGATCATCGTCGAAGGGGTCGAGAATCAGAGCCAGTCCGACTTCTTAGAAAGCCTCGGCTGCCGTTATGTCCAGGGTTTCCATTTCTATAGGCCGATGCCGGTCCGCGACCTCGAGGCGATCATCGCCGACGAGTCCCGCGTCGACCGGGCCGGATTCGTCGTCAAGACCAACGAGCAATTCCGCATCCGCGAATTCCTCGACGAGAACATCTATAGCGATTCGATGCTCAACAACATCCTCGGCGCGGTGGCGATCTATTCGTGGGATGGGAAAGACCAAACGGACATTGTCCGTTTCAACCAGCAATTCTATGAAGCGGTGAATGTCCCCGACTTCCATGAGCGGATCACCAACATCGAGCGTTGGATGCCGAAAGAAGACATCCCCGAGATGCATATCGCCCTCCGCGAAGCCAAACAGAACCGCCTCGCGGGATCGATGGCCAACGTCCGTTTCTACAAGACGGATGGCACTTTGTCCGAATACACGATTCATTTCTATTATCTTGGCAAGCAAGAAGGCGAGGACCGTTACTACGGCTCGGCCCGCAACATCACCGAGCTCGCCGACCTCAAGGACGAGATGTATCTGGTGTCCAAATACTCCGGCGACAACATGATCTTCATCCATTTCGTCGATAAGCGGTGGCGGTACCGGGTCGTGTCCCATAATCTTTCCGACATCGTCGGCCTCTCCCCGAGCGGGCTCGAAGAAGAGATGAACAACCGCCGTTTCGTCGCCCGCGTCGTCGATCAAGGCGACCTTGCGAACCTGATGAACGAAGGCCGCGGCCACGCCGAGAAAAACGAGGATTTCTCCTACGATCTGCTCATCTACGACAAGAACCGGAAAATCCGCAAAATCCATCTCGAATTCACCAACGTGGCGAAGCAGACCAACAACACGGTTTATATCCTTCAGTCCGACATCATCGAATAAAAATGGCGGCCCGATCGGAAGAAACGGCCGCTTTTGAAATGTCAGTATACCCGATTACTTCTAGTAAACTTTTTGTGCCATGTTTTCGTAAACAAATTAAAATGTTTACTAGTTTGTTTAAAAGTTTACTGACTTTTTTACAAAAAGGGCGGTGGAGCCCTCTAAAATGAAACCAAAGGAATAAGGAGATTCCAAAAGAATGAAAAACAAAACTTTGTTCTTGTTTGTGCTGAGCGCGCTTTCTCTTTGCGCGTGCGGCACGCAGCCCGGAGAATCCTCCGAGCCGCTTCCCCCATCCACGAGCGAAGTGGAGCCTCCAGAGAGTTCCGTGGTTTCGGTCGACACATCGGAACCGCTTGACACCTCGGAAGCCCGCGAAAAACTCGCAACCCCAGTACTGACCCTCAATGAAGATCGTGATGGTCTCGTCTGGGCCGACATCGCCGGTGCGGTTGGCTATGAAGTGAAAGTCAACGACGGCGTGCCTTATGCCGCCGAAGCTTACCCGTTTGAGGAAGAAGCCGGCGAATACTCCGTCAGCGTCCGCGCTTTGGCTGACGACGCCGAGTTCAACAGCGACTTCTCCGAGCCGTTCGTCTACACCTCGGTCCTCGCGGCCCTTACCGGCGTCACCAGCCATCAAGGCGTGATCAGCTGGGAAAACTATGTCGGTTTAGCTTTGGCCTACATGCCGGCGGATAACCTTAGTGACGTCCAATTCGTTCAAGGCAACCAACTCACCGTCACCGAGTTCAACACTTATTTCCTGATGGCGGTTCCTGGCTTCGACGCCACGACGAGCACCTACTACGTCTACAACGAAAACGCCCTCGCGATCGTCGTCGCCACTCCGTACAGCGCGACCAGCGCCCAGTACATCGAAGACGGCACCATGGACGACGAACAACTCCAAGAGATTTGGGATTGCAAGAAATACACCGACAGTGGCTGGGCCACGACTGGTGCGATCGTCAAACGCAGCGACGAAGTCCCGAATGATAGCTGCGAAGGCTCCCTCGCCATGAAGATCTGGCGCAACGGAACAAAGTTCCGCTTCCAGCGCCCGATCGCCATCGATAAGAGCTATGACACCCTCTCGTTCTTCTTAAAGGGTTCCGCCGGCGACAACACCTCCACGGCGGAGATTTCCCTCGCCATCGGCGATGAGAAGAAACTCGCCGATGCCTTTGACGTCCAAGGCATCTATATGCATATGTCCCTTGGCGCCATCGGCGAAAACTGGACCAAGCACGAAATCAGCCTTTCTGACGAAGCTTGGCGCATCAATATGTCCGGCGTCGACTACACCGTCGCTCAGGCCATCGCCTACTTCGCCCAGTTTGGTTTGACCATCGATTCGATCTATGACCTCATGCCGTTATTCGATCGTTTCAGCTTCATCATCAACGGCGTCAGCTCCGGCAGTGGCCCGCAGGTTTGGGCTTATGCCGCCGATGTGGCGCTCATCAACACCGGACGCGAATCTTCTCACGAAGTGATCATCCCGAACGCCACCCTTCTCCCCGAATACGCCTTCCAAAGCGCAGCCGCTCGCGGCCGCGTCACCGTCGAAGAGAATAAGTTCAACGCCAACCTCAAAGTCACCGGCGTTGGCCCCATCTCCATCGAAGACGCCCCGGTCGTCATCGAAGGCAACGACATGACCGTCACCTCCGAAGCGGCGGGCATGGACTTCGTCCTCAAGATGTCGACCACCGACGGCGGCCGCAACTGGTCTTACGTCAGCGCGACCGGCACCTTGGCCTCCGGTTTGGCCAATGCCGCCCTCGCCCCGATGAAGATGATCGAAGACTTCGAAAGCTATAACGCCTCTGGCGTTGGCTTCGACAAATCGAGCTATGACGCCGAGACCCAGCAACTCACCCAGAACCTTTCCGGTCTCCGCGCCAACTACTTCTCTGATTTCTATGAAGATACTACCGTTGAGAAGAAACCGACTTACGTTGCCTCCCCGATCGGCGGCAGCAAGTGGTGGCTCCAAGGCGGCAGCTCCTACATCAACTGGAAAGAAGGCCTCGGCATCGATGACAGCAACGCCGCCAATATGATGCAGAGCGACTGGGGCCAGAATGAACGCTATATGAGCATCGAAGTCGCCAAGGCTGGCTTAGGCCTGACTCAGGGCGCTCCGGCCATCGGCACTGGCTTCTCGACCTTCTCCTTCCTCGTGAAGGGCAGCCCGGTCCGCGATGTGAAACTCAAAGCGTTCGTCTACTATCGCAACAGCGTTACTCCGAGCACTCAGCAGAATGATCGCGTCGGCCACAGTGATTTCGTCACCATCGCCAAGGACAGCGATTGGCAGGAAGTCACCCTTTCCATCGATCCGACGAAGACCGTTTATGGTTTCTTCTTCCTGCTCAACGGCACCTGGGGAGGCACCAGCAATTCGGCCTACACCCTCATCGATAACATCATGCTCCGCGACAGCATTTCCACTTTCGCGGCATAATCGCTGACTCATGAAGAAAGTCCGCTTGGAAGACATCGCCCGCGAATGCGGGGTCACCAAGGGCCTTGTTTCCCGCGCTTTGGCCGGTGAGTACAACGTGTCCGATAAGACGCGCAACCTCATCGTCCAAAAGGCGGTGGAGCTGGGATATGATTTCTCGCGCCTCCGCAGCAAGAGCAAGACCCGCAAGACGGTCACCCTCGTCGCCGCGCGTTCCATTCTTCTCAAAGAGGACTTTTGGCAACCGATCCTCGAGCACCTGAGCGCCGTGCTCAACCGCTCGTCGATCGATCTCGATTATTTTGTATTCAATTCGGATGGCGTGGATGACGACGCCCTGGCGAAACTGCGGGAAAGCCCCTGCATCGCCTTCATCGTCCTCCACGTCAATCCGGACGAGATCTACGAGACCTTGGTCGAAACCGGCAAGCCGATCATCGAGGTCGACCCGAAAATCGTC
>CAMYXQ010000048.1 GCA_947303105.1 uncultured Caryophanales bacterium
GCCTTCGACGTTCTCGAGGAGCTTCTTGTAGCGTTCTTCGTGATGGCGTTCGATTTCGCCGACCATCTCGAATTTCGCCGCGATCTCAAGGAAACCTTCCTCGCGGGCGACCTTGGCGAATTCCTTATACATATCGGTCCATTCGTAGTTCTCGCCTTCGGCGGCCGCTTTGAGGTTTTCGGCCGTGCTCTTGATGGCGCCGCCTTCGAGGTATTTGAACCACATCTTGGCGTGTTCTTTCTCGTTCTCGGCGGTCTCGAGGAAGATGGCGGCGATTTGCTCGTAGCCTTCCTTTTTGGCCTTGGAGGCGAAGTAGGTGTACTTGTTGCGGGCTTGGCTCTCACCGGCGAATGCCGCAGCCAAATTCTTCTCGGTTCTTGATCCTTTAAGTTCCATAAGTGATCTCCTTTCTTAAAGTATAAATCAATTGATTGGTTCTTCGGAATGGGTTTCCGCCGCGGCGATGCGGGCCTCGGCGTTCGCGAAATACTTCTTGTAGGCGCGACGGCAATAATGCGCGTGTTTTTCTTTCCCTTCCTCCACTGGGGCGAAGGCATAAGGCTTATTGACCCGCCAGGCATTGAGGAGGCCGATCGAGAAGGCGTCCACCGGGCAATTGAAGGAGCAACGCGTGCAGCACACGCAGTCTTTGCCGAACTTGAATTTGCCGTCTTCGTATTTGATGTTGCCCATAGGGCAAGCATTGACGCATTTCATGCAACGGACGCACTTCTTCGTGTCGATCTTGAACATGCGGCCGTTCCAATCGGAGAACCACTGCTCGATGCGTAAGATGCCGATGAACCAACCCATGAGGACCGGGCGACGCGGCTTGTTGGTGACACCGTTGACGATGTAATCCTTCGCGTCCAAATGAGCGAGCTTCTGACCGACCGTCCACATACGGAGAGCTTAGGCCTCGCTGTGGCGGAAAATCATGTTATACGGCATCACATAGTGATAGGCGCTTTCGACATGGATGTTCTTCCGTTTGAGGATGCGGGCTAACTTATCGCCGCTCCGATGGTTCATGTTGAGCGGTTCGCCGCTGACCATGAGGAAGAAGGCCGGTTTGCTTTCGGGTTGCTCGGCCAAGGTCTTCGCGTAGCGCCATACAGGCTCGGGCGCGTTGAAGGCGTGCACCGGATAGGCGAAGCCGACGCGGTCATACGCGGATAAATCAATCGGTTGGGTATCTTTATCGAGTTTGATGAGGTCCGCTTCGTGGCCGTTCGCCAAAATCTCGCTCACCCATTCTTGGGTGATGCGCTCGGTGTTGCCGGTGCCGGAGAAGCAGAAAATGATGACTTTCATTTACTTGAGGTCCTCGTAATGGGCAGCGAAGTTCTCGTCGTACCAGTAACGGCGGTTCTCGCGCGGATCGTGGCTGTCATACCAGATGTTGGCGACGATCTTGTCGAACTTGGCCTGACGGTCGAAGTCCCAAGCGTATTCCTTATAGACGAGATTGAACCAGTGACCGCAGAACAGAACGCTGTGCGGACGGGCTTCGAATTCCTCGCCGTCGGCGTTCTGCCACCGCACTTTGCGGAAGATGTCGCCTTTGGCGAAGTCTTCGGTCAAGAGTTTGCCGCCATGGGCTGCTGCCACGGCGCGCAAGTCTTCGATGGTGACTTCTTTGCGGTCCTTATCGATGTCGAAGAAATGCTCCAGACGGGTCGGTTTGGCGCGGAAGGCGGCGAAATCGATATCTTGTCCATCCGGGGTCTTTCCGAGGGAAAGGACGGGGAATTTGGACCAGTCGTTGTCAATCGCAGCGAACTTGTCGGAACCACCGAAGTAAGCGAGCATCCTGGCTTCGTCGTGATGTTTGTTCCAGTAGTACGGAGCGTTCGGGCTCTTTAAGAGGGGTTTGGTGACGAAGGCCTTCATCAGTTTCTTCGGGCAGATCTTCGCCAGCTTGAAGTATTTATGGGTGTCGGCGACGTGCTGCCAGAATTCCGGGGCGGTCTCGTGCTGATAATCGAATAAATCGTTCAGCTTGTAGCCGTCGCTATACCAGGAGCCGTGGAAATTACGGGACGAGTTGTAATTGACGTCGAGGAAATCGCCGACCTTGCAGCCGATGATGCGGAAGCCGAGATCGAACGTGTCATAACCGGTGATGCGGCTCTCTTCGCCGCCGCCGATATTGAAACAATGATGCCAGAAATTGTCGTCATTAAGGTCGCCGGCGCGGTCGCGGCGCAAGATATTGCGGATGAGGAGGGCGCTGGTGCGGGAGGTCGACCACTCCAAAGGAGTGTTGAAGCAAGTATGGAACATGAGGCCGTCGCTGACGTTCTTCATGAGGATCTTGTCGTAGAACATCGCGTCCTGACGGATGACGACCCAATCGCGGACGTTGCTCTCAAGGACGGTGAATTCGCCGCGGACCTTGGTGAGGGCGTATAAATCGAACGGGGAGCAGACGAGCGGATCGCCGACTTCGGCGAACGGGTGCTTCCAGTTGCGGTCGCCATAGGTGCCGATCGTGGAGATATGGATGAACTTCGGCTGCTTGTCGCCGAGTTCTTCGATGACTTTGGTGATGACCTTCGGTCCGATCTCATTGGCTTCGATCGCCGAAAGAGGATGGATGTCGCTTTCGGGCGGGATGACCGCGGCCATGTTGAGAAGATAGTCGACGCCGTCGATGACGGTGCGGACATCGTCGGGATTGGCCACCGTGCCATAGTGCACTTTGACCGGCTTCTTGGCTTTCTTGGCCTCGCGCAAAAGGGCGCTCAAGCCTTTCTTCCAGAATACCAGCAGACGGATTTCTTCAATGTAGTCTTCCTTGAGAAGCGTCTTGAACACTTCGCTCCCCATATTTCCGGGGACGCCAAACAATGCAATTTTCATAACGCAGTTAGTATATCTTTCAAGATAAAGATATCAACTTTTAAAAGTTCGCCCTAGAAACCAATGGCGATGCCGAGCATCAGGAAGCCGATGACCAAAGCGAACGTGATCAAGAAGAGCGGCCACGACCGGCGGAGCCACTTGAAATAGTTGACCTCGATCATCGATAAGCCGATCAAAAGGACGGGGGAAGTCGGGAACAAAAGATTGGTGTATCCGTCAGCGAATGTGTAGATCAAAACCTGCATCTCTCTGGTGAGGCCGAGGGAGAGGACGCTCAAGATCGACATGATGAAGATCGCTTTCGCCGTCGAGCTGGAGATGAAGAATTCGAGCGCCAAGACGATGAGGAACAGGATGAGAGCGACCGTGTAGGGATTGCCTGAGGACACCAAGTCGTTGATTTTGTTGGCGATCGTCGGCAGCACCTGGCCCTCAACCAAAATGTACTTGATCGAGGAGGCTAGCAGGATGAACGCCACCGTAGGGAGGGCACTCAAAACGCCTTTTAGAAAGGATTTGCCGGTGATTTTCCAATTAAAACGGGTGGAAAAGAGGGAAGCGAGCCACCCGCCGATGAGGAAGACCCCAATCAGGGCGGGCACCGTGTAATCGCGGATGACGGCGATGCTGCTGAAGACGATGATGACGGCCAGGACCACCGCGAAGAAGATGATGTAGGAAAGGAAAATCCGCTTCTCACTCGCAGGATCGACCGCCTCTTCTTCCGCCATCTGGCCCCGGAGTTTCTGGTCGCGTTCATAGGTGAGGGACCGCTCGGGCTTTTTGGCGATGCTGCGGGTATAGAAGAAAATGGCCAAAACCATCAATCCATACATGACGAGGAAGATGATGATGCGGTACCAAACGTTGGCCATCGGATTGACCCCGATGATCTGCGAGGCAAACAGCACGGTGAACGGGTTGGTGATCGCGCTGCTGAAGCCAAAACCGCAGGCGACGATCGAAATCAAAAATCCAGTGAAGGAATCAAAACCGAGGGAGACGGAGAGAATGACGACGATCGGAAGGAGGGTCAACATCTCCTCGAATAAGCCGAGCATCGCTCCGAATAACATGAAGATGAGGGCGATGATCGATAGGAGGAGGAACTTCTTTTCTTTGAAGCGGGCGATGACCCTGCCGACGATGGTCTTGACCCCGCCGTTGTCGCTCATCGCTTGGAAGGCCCCGGCGATGACGACGAGGAATACGGAAAGAAGGATGACGGTGATGCCGTCGCTGCTAGCCAACATCATGAAGGGGGCAAGAAGCCCTTTCCAGATCGGGATGCCTTTGGCATCAGGCAGGGCGATATAAGTCTGGTAGTCCACCACTTCTTCGCCATCCACAACTTTGGTTCCGAACTGGCCCTTGGGGACGACATAAGTCAAAACGATCGCGACGATCATCAAGGCGAGCAAAAGAATGAGGACGGAGATGAACGTCTTCTTGGAGATATTGATGAGCTTGGAATTAGTCTTTGTTTGCTCCATCCGCTTCGCGCTCCTTCAAGAGTTCATAGAGCAAAGCCACGCGGGTGCACACTTTGCGGTCCATGTTGGAGGGATAGAAATAGTAGAGCTCGTTGTTGTAGTACATCTCGAACTCTTCGTTGATGCCGTAGGCAATCCCTTCGAGTTCGGCAACGGTGTAAGTGAACGAGAAGTCTTGCAAGGAGGAGGTATAGACGACTTTCTCAGAATCGAAATGGAAGACGCCTTTGTCCTTGCGGATCTTTCGCTTATTGTCGGTGAAGATCTTCACGTCGACCTCAATGTCCATATTGATCTCATCAAGATGCTCGCGCTCGATGCGCTTGATCTCGGAGTAGTACTCGCTGAGGTTCTTGATGTCCGGGTCGGTGAAGTGATAGTTCTCTTTGATCTCGTATTCCTTGCCGCAGTTGGAGCAGGTCATCTTGTTGCCTTTGGTGACATTGGAATAGAGGGCGCCGCAGTGCGGGCACATATAAAGTGCGCTTTCAAGGCCTTTGGCCTTATTCTTCTGTTTGTAGACGAGGCTCTCGTTCTGGAATTCGTTGAACTGGATGTTCTCAGCGATGACTTTATTGACTTCTTCGAGAGTCATTTCCTTGAGTTCTTCCGGCGAGACGACGCGCATGACTTCGACTTCGACCTTGGTGCGGAACGTCTTTTTGCGCCACTTCGGCTTGGCGAAATAGGCGTTGCGAATTTGGACTAGCACCAACGGGGAACGGAAGTATTTGGCGAGGGCGCCGTCGGCCGCCGGGATGTAGGCGGGGCCGCCATCCGTGGAGAGGCGCGCTTCAGGGAAAATACACACAGGGTAGCCCGCTTTATGGGCGGAGAAGATTTTTTTGGCGCACGGCAAATCCATCGCGAACATCTTCTTGGGGATGTAGCCGGCGCGTTTAAACAGCTTGCCGAGAATCGGGATGCGCATATAGAACTGATTCATGACGAAGGCGTAGCCGCGGTCGGGGTCGAGATGGAAGATCGCGTTGAAATCGCTCCAACAGTGATGATTCACGATCATGAGGAACGACGCCTCTTTGTTGATGATTTTGTACTTGTACTTCCACCGCAGGATGAAGCCGATGGCACTCATGAGCCAGCCGTAGAAAATCGAATCTGGGGTGCCGTCATTGTGACGGAAGAAGAAGAGATGTAGCAAAATAAAGACCAAAACGAAGAGAATCGCCATGCCGCCGATGATGACTAAAACGAGGGCCCAAACCGGGATGACGTCCAAGATGACTTCCTTTACCGCGCTGCCCAAAAGGATCGAGGTCCCGATCGATGGCAAGACGGCCAGCATACAGGTCAACGCGTATTTCCAGTACTTGATCTTCCTAGAAGACCCGTAGTAGCAGATCGCCCCGAAGGGAATGACCGGCATGAAGAAGAGGAATGTCATGAGAATGATCGTCGATTTCGACTTATTCATCTTCTCGTAACGAGCGATCTTCTTTTGCTTATTGAGAACGTCTCCGTTGAATTTGAAGACATTGACGATCAAATAAATGATGGTTGCCCCGAGGATGACGCCGGCATCGAGCAAAAGGATGGCCTGCCACCAGGGATAGGTCATGCCGGTCGTGGTCTGGATGAACTCGGCCGGGATAAAGATGACGACCATCTGCAATGCTTCGACAAGCGAGATGGTTAGGTAGCCTTTCCAACCTTTGCTAGTAAGGAATTCGCGGGCCTTTTCCACTTTGTCAGGATCGTTGCTCACTTCGATTTTGATGAAAGGCACGAAAACATCGGCCACGAAATAAATGAGCAATCCGACGATTGCGAGGGCGAGAACCAATATGACGATTCGCTCAATGAGCTTTTTCTTTTTCGCTTTTTCCATAGTAGGCTTGCCAACGCGGGCAACGGACATAGGGTAGGGTACGCGCGTCTATAAGCGGTGTCAAAGGGGAAAAACGAATATTCGCTTTTTGCGCGGTTTTTAATCTTTTTTATGCGGTTTTTGCGGTTTTATGCAATCGGGGATTGAGATAACGCCCCTTTTGTGCCAAATTGAAGGCATGAAGAAAACGAAGTTATTCCTTTTGGGCGCCGTCGGCGCCATCAGCCTCACCGGTTGCGGGAGCGTCGTCCCCGTCGCCGAAGTCGCCTTCAAGCAGGAAGGGTCCTATATTTATTACTCCGCGGATGCGTACGGCGTCACCGAAGGCCACATCCAAGTCTATGAGACCCAAGAGAAGGCCCAAGAACAATATGCCATCCCCGATATCGATATCCGTTTCTGGCCGCGCATTTGCGGCGCGTACGATGAAACGAAGGGTGGCGAAACCTTCCGCACCACATTGGTCGATCTTTCCAAGAAGAGCGTCATCATGGACGTCACCGTTTATAAGGACAGCGT
>CAMYXQ010000049.1 GCA_947303105.1 uncultured Caryophanales bacterium
GGTGTAGGAACGGGCCGGATGGAGTTCATCCACCGTCGCGAAATCGGAGAGAGGCAATAACTGCAGATGGGTGACCCCAAGGGATGCGATGTGGTCGAGGCCGTAGCCGCGATGCGACTCCGCAAGTCCGAGGAACTTGCCTTTATGGATGAATGGGGCCCGGGCGTCGCTGGTCAGATCGCGAACGGAACCCTCGTAGATGATCGGGTCATTCACGTTCGGTAACTTTGACCGGATTTTCTTAATCTTCTTTTCGTCAACGATAAGGGATGCTTTCCCGTTCGGAAGACCCGCTTTCGCATAAGGGTCGAGAGCGAGTTTCCGTTCGCCGAAATTAGGGACCGCGTAATGATAGGATTTGCCTTCGAGGTCGCCGGGGATGGCAATCTTCCAAACCCCGCGAGGACCGCGCTTCATGGGGTATTCCTTGTTGTCCAAAACAAGATTCACCTCGCTGGCGAACGGGGCCCATAGCCGGAACGAAGTCTTCTCTTTCGAGTAATGGATCCCCAGCGGGCCGTCATAGGCAAATAAGTCGTCGAACTCTTTCGATTCGGCGAACATAGAGGCATCGATCCCGATCGGGTCGAAGCCATTAAGAACGAGGGCGAGCCGCTCCCCATAGACGTACGGACGGTCGAGGGTGAGGGCGCATTCGATGTGGCCGTTATCCGCCCAGCGACGCACCTCGACCTCGCGAGGCGCGTCCTCGCCGCGCACGAGGAAAAGAGGCTCCATTCCCTTGGCCATCGGCAAGAAGAAACGGACTTCGGTCGGACTGATTAATCTCGGGGCGAATAGACCTGGCATAGCAGTTACGGATGAAGCTCGCTGTTATCGGTAGAACCCTCGTTTTCCGCGTTATTGTCGCTCCGAATGAGGACTTTGAAGCCTTTTGAGGACCCAGCGACATCGGGTTGGCTGGCGATGATGCCGTCTTCCTGCAGCATGCGGATGACCTTGCCGGCGCGGGGGAACCCAAAGCCGAAATCGCGGGTCAGACGGCTGATGGAAGTGTATTCGAGGGTCATTGTATAGGCCTTGATTTCCTCATACATCGGGTCGGTCGGAGAAGGCCGCTGAGCGGGCGAAAGGACGCCTTCGCTGCGCGACTCTTCTTCGACGGGCTGATCCTTGGAATGATCGGCCAGGTCGAGGAATTTCGGGTCGTATTTGACGGGGATCTGGTTTTTGATGTAGGACACGACGTTGGCGACTTCTTTGTTATCGACGAAGCAACCCTGAGCACGGAAAATGCCGTTGCGGATGACCTGCTGGCAGGAGACGAGCATGTCGCCATAGCCGGCGAGTTCCTCGGCGCCCTTCTCGTTGATGATCGTGCAGGAGTCGATCGCCGAGGCGACGGATAGCGCGACGCGGGCCGGGATGTTGGCCTTGATCGTGCCGGTGATGACATCGGTGGTCGGACGCTGGGTGGCGATGACCATATGGATGCCTGCCGCACGGGCTTTGGCGGCGATTCTCGTCACGCGATCGGCGATGTCTTTGCAGCTCATCATGAGGTCGGCGAATTCGTCAACGATGAAGACGATGAACGGCATCTTTTCGTAGCCTTTTTCCTCGGCCATCGCGTTGAATTCGCGGATGTTGCGGACGCCGGAAAGACGGAACTTGGTGTAACGGCTTTCCATCTCCTCGATGAGCTTGTCGGTGCAGACGCGGGCCGCGAGCGGATCGACGATGATCGGGCAAAGAAGATGCGGGAGATCGGTGTAGGCGGTCATTTCGACCTGCTTCGGGTCGACCATGACGAGTTTGAGATCCTCGGGGCGGTTCCGCATGATGAGGGAAAGAATCATGCTATGCATGTAGACGGACTTGCCGGAACCGGTCGCGCCGCAGACGAGCATGTGGGGGAATTCGGCGAGGTCGGCTCCGATATATTCGCCGGAGATCGACTGACCGAAGGGGATATAAAGGTTGTTCTTGCCATTGAGGGCCGGCATGTTATCGAACACTTCCTTGAAAGAAACGGTCCGACGGATGCGGTTGGCGATCTCCAAACCGGACGTGGTCTGACCCGGGACGATGTTGACGAAACGGGTCGGGACGCCGCCGAGAACGACGGAGATGTTGGTGATATAACGGGTGATGGAATCGACGGAAACGCCGGGATCGACCTGGATGTTATAACGGGTGACCGAAGGTCCGATCGTGAAATTGGCCACTTGGGCGCCGGCGCGGAAGTCGGCGAAGACTTTGTTGATGAGCTCGACGCGTTCTTCGCTTTCGCGCTGCTGTTCTTCGCGGGAACCATCATCCGGATAGTCCTTCAAAAGGGAATCGTTCGGCAAGACGTAGTACGGACGCGGCATCGCCATCGGGAACGGCGACTTCGGCTCTTCGGGCACGGGAGCGGGCTCGGGGATCGGGGCCGCCGCCGGAGCGGGACTGACGAAAGCGGCCGGCTCGGTGACGATCGGTTCTTCTTCGATATATTCCTCTTTCTCTGATTCGGGGAGGATGGGCTCTGGCTCGGGTGCGGGTTCGGGAATCGGAGCCGGGGCGGGCGAGGGAGCGGGGATCGGATTCATGATCGGCTCTGGGCTGAAAGCGACTTCCTGGTGGGCGGCCGGGGCGCCATTGCCGGGGACGAAGACGGCCTCTTGGAGACCGCTGCGGGCCAAAGGCCCGTTCGGGGTGAACGGCACGCCGCTGCCGAAACCGAAGCTCCCTACTGGGGCCGGGGCCGGCTCTTCCGGCTCGGCGACCATTGTGGCGCGGGAAATAGGTTCCTCTTCGGCGATTTCGGTCGTCTTGGGGATCGTATGGATGGGAAGGAGATTCTCATCGAGCGGTTTGTTGAGGCGTTCGCGTTCCAACCGTTCTTCTTCCTCGCGGCGGAGACGTTCTTCTTCCGAATGCTCCGCTTTGCGGGATTTGTTGATCGAGCAATGGCTCTGGATGTTCTGGGCGATGCGCCGGATGAGCGGCCAGGCGATGATGGCGATGGCGGCTAGAAGCAAAGCGATCGCGATGACGATGAGGATGGCGGGGTTATAGGTATTCGATCCGCGGTTGGAAGGGATCGGCAAGAGGAGCAAATCGCATAAGAGATTGCCGATGAGACCACCGCCGAGATTGCCGTTGCCGTAGAGGGTGCGGCATCCGAAGGCTCCTTTGAGGTAACTCAGATCAAAAAGATCGTAAGTGATGGAAATCTGCTCGGCGGTCGCGGCCCGGGCGCTATAGGACCAGAGAGCCGCCACAGCGAGCAAGAACAGCGCGACGCCGAGGAAAATGCGGATGTTGAGCCAGCGCGGCCTACGGCCGATGAACACGTAAATCAATAAGCAAGCGATGATGAACGGCAAGAGGAAATAGAGGCCGGTTAGGCCAAAGACGTAGACGAAGCCGCCGCCGAGATGGTGGAAATGGGGCGCGGCGCCGCTCAAGATGACGAAGACGAGGAAAAGGGCGATGAGCAAGGCCGCCGCACGGCTGATTTTCGATTTCATGCTGTTCTCATTCATTTTCCTACCTCGATGATAAGCGGGAGCACCATCGGCTCCTTGCCGGTTTCGCGACGGAGGGCGCGGAAACAACGGTCATAGGCGTCCTGGCGGATGACGTCGATCGTCGCCTCGGGATCGTGCATTTTCTCGGTGACCGCTTCGACGATGATCCGGCATAAATCGCGCCGGACGACGTCTTCGTCACGGACGGTGACAAGGCCTCTCATCTCGACTTCCGGACCGGCGGTGATGACTTTCGCTTCGCGGTCGATGGACAAAGAGATGACGGCTAAGCCTTCGGCTAGCCGCTGACGGTCGGCCAAGACGTTCTTCCCGACGTCGCCGACCCCGATGCCGTCGATCATGATGTCCCCATGGGGGATCGATTCGTCGACGAGGCGGGGACGGGTCCCGTCATAGATCCAACTCAATCCGTTTTCTAGCAAGAAAACGTTGTTGTGCGAGAGATTGATGCCCATCGAAAGGGCGACTTTGGCGTTGGCTAGCATGCTCTTATAGAAGCCGCGGACCGGGATGTAATAGACCGGGCGGAAGACGGAGATCATCATCTTCAGGTCTTCCTCGCTGGCGTGCATCTTCAGGAATTTCTTGCGCGGGACGCTGAGGACGTGGACGCCGGCCCGATACAGCTCGTCGAGGGCGTCGGTCGCCTCGATCTCGGTGCCGTCGTTCCCAGGGGAAGCGACGATGAAGGTGTCATCGGGGCAGAGGGAGATGATGCGCTCCTCGCTTTGACCAGCGGCCAAAAGGGCGATTTTGTGGAACAATTTCGAGCCGTGGCCGAGCATGAGGATGATCATGTCGCAGGACTTGAAGCGATTGACGTCGCTTAAGGGGGCGAAATTGTCGCGGGGGATATTGAGCTGACCCGCCGACTGCATGGCGGCAAGCGTCGCTTGGCTGCCTTCGTCGTAGGGGATGATTTTCTTGCGGGTAGCCACCGCGAGGGCGATGACTTCGTCGATGTTATAGAAGTTGACCGAGAAGAGGGAGATGAACACCCGGCCCGGGGCATCTTTGACCGTCTGCTCGATGAGCGGGGTCAACTTGTAGTCCGGGGCGGTATATCCGGGGCGCTCGGCGTAGTTCGATTCGGTGAGGAGGGCCAAGGTCGGGGCCGATTCGCTGACTTCGGCGATGCGGCGGAAATCGTGGAGGTAATTCTTCGAGGAATTGTTCTCGACGACAAAGTCGTCGGTGAGGACGACGTTGCCGGAATCGGTCATGATGGCGATGCCGCTGGAATAAGCGATGTTATAGGCGGTCTGGAAATATTGGATGAGGCGGCCGGCCACCTTGAAGGAACTCGATGGCTCGACGACGCGGAAATCGTACATTTCCGGATTGACGCCGACGTGGCGGCTGAAAATCTTAAGAAGCGATAAGGTGACGGCGCTTCCGTAAACGGGGGCCGGGACCTCTTTGTAGATGTAGGCGAGGGCGCCGACCTCTTCGTCGTGCCCATTGAGAAGGAAATAGCCTTTGACGTCCTTGCGGCGGTCGCGTAGGTAGGTGAAATCCGGCATGACATAATCCACGCCCGGCATCGTCTTATCCGGCCACCGGATCCCGGCGCCGACGACGAAAATGTCGTCATTCACTTCGACGAGAATGCAGTTCTTTCCGGATTCATCGAGCCCTCCGAGGGCCAAGATTTTGACGCGTTCCGCCATAAGGATGCTCCTTTCTATTTATTCCCCCAAACGGATCTGACAGAGGGGCTCTCCGTCTTCGATCGCATAGAGGGTGATCGTATCGTTATCGAAAATGAGGTAGCTCGCCGGCAGATTTCCCTTTGGGAAACTGATCAAGCCGGGATTCAAGACCAACACCCCTTTCCGTTCTTCCAATAAAGGACGATGGGTGTGGCCGAAGACGACAATGTCGCCTTTCTGGATATCGTTAAGCAATTCGAGATGGTCGCCGTGCTGGAGATGGATCCGCTTGCCGTTTTCCTCGACGAAGCGGGTCTCTTCGACCGAGAAAGGCAGTAGATCAAGGTCGATCGCCGAATCGCAGTTGCCGCGGACGCCAAAGGTGATGTCCGCAAAAGACGATAATGATTCGATGACCGCCATCGGGTCGTAGTCCTCTGGCACGCCGTTCCGGGGGCCGTTATAGAGAAAATCCCCGAGGAGATATACCCGATCGGGTTTCTCTTCCGCCACGATCGCGGCGAGGCGGGCGGCCCGGCTCTTGCGGCCGTGGATGTCGCTGGCAAAAAGGATCTTGCTCATCCGATCCTCTCCATGTCACGGGTGGCGACCACCGCCACGCCGGTTCCAGCCACGTCTTCGATGACGACGTCGCCGATGTGAACCGGGGTCTTAAGATGGACTTTGTTGATCTCATCCATGACCTCGAAGATCTTGCCCTTCGGGATCGGGTCTTTGGTCTTGACCGGGCAAAGGGGCAATTCGCCGCCTTCGACGCGGACGGTCGAGGTGACGGTCCTCGTCGGGTTGGTCACTTCCTGGCGGCCATACATTTCGCCGCGTTTGCAGGTGTTGCCGGTGACGTTGAGGTTCTCATCGACGGTCAGGTGGCAGCCGCGCGGGCAAACGATGCAGACTAATTCTCTCTTTTCCATGGTCAGTTATCCTCCTTCGGACGGACCGACAAAGTGATATCGCCCTCTTTTTCAAAGAGGGATTTCGACAGGGACTGGATTTCCATCTCGCTGGGGATGATGACCGGCTTGAACACCGATTTGACGATCTTCCCGTTCTGGGTGTAGTCGATGTAGACGTTCTTGCTCGGGACGCGGACCCGGAACTTGAAGGCGACTTTGTCCTCGCCTTCGAGGGAAACCCGGCTCGGGACGACGTAGCCGACCCCGTTGCCGGGGACGACGTTGACCGGTTCGCTTTCGGCGAGCCCGCCTTGGAGATAGAGGGCGGCCGCTTCGCCGGCGACGCGCGCTTCGGCGACGACGTTGTCGACGAGGTCGTGAACATGGAGGACGTTGCCGCAGCTGAAGAAGCCGGGGAACGAGGTCATGAAGTGCTCATCGACGGCTGAGCCGCGGCAGCGGCCGGTCTTGATGCC
>CAMYXQ010000050.1 GCA_947303105.1 uncultured Caryophanales bacterium
GGCTATGGATCGTTCGTCCATCGCCATCTGCAAGACTTTATTTATAACCCGACTTTGCTCATGACTGGGCTGCGGGACATTGAAAAGAGGAACTGATTATGGATGCGTTTTACATCGTTTTCTGGGTTTTGGTCGCGGCCTTCTTCATCGCGATTTTCGCCTTCATGGCCAAAGTGAATCCCAAGCAAGAAGGCAATAGCGTCGTCGCCCAACTCACCACGGACGCCTTGTTCTTGGCGATCATCCTCGTGATGGGCTTCGTCCCGAACCTTGGTTACATCACCATCGCCCCGGGCGTCTCCCTCACCCTTATGCATGTTCCCGTTCTCGTTGGCTGCTACTGCTTCGGTTGGAAGCGCGGCTGGCTTTACGGTCTTTTCTTCGGCGTCACCAGCTGGATCTCCGCTATGCAGAACCCCATCGGTTTCAATGGATTCTTCATCTATCCGTGGGTTAGCATTCTCCCGCGTGTCATCTTCGGCTTCGTCGCGGGTATCTTGTTCTCGGTTCTAAAGAAAATGGGTAAGATATATAGGGGTCGCGTGGGTATCGGCATCACCGGTCTCATCCTGACTCTCATCCACACCGTCCTCGTTTTCGCCGATTTATTCATCTTCTTCCCGAACGAGATGGTTTCCATCTTCAAAGGAACGAGCACGATCGGCGAAGGTCTCGTCGTCGCATTCGCGGTCGCCATCTTGATTGGCGCCCTTGGCGAAGGCATCGTCGGCGGCCTTGTCAGCGCGGTGGTCGGCCCCGTTCTCAGCAAACTCAGAAGAAAGAAGTAAGTTATGCCCAATTTCAAGAAACTGACCAAACAATATCGATCCAATGCGGCCATTGCCCTCCAGCAATTCGTCCGCATCAATAGCGTCTACGATCCGACGACGATCGGTCCGGATGCCCCGTTCGGCAAGGGCGTGCAAAAAGCCCTCGATTATGTCGCCAAACTCGGCTACGACTATGGCTTCAAAGTGGACAAGTGCGATGGTTATTGCACCGAACTCACCATTGGTGAGGAAGGTCCGATCATCGGCATCTATGCCCATAGCGACGTCGTTCCCGTTTCCGGCAAGTGGGAGCATGAACCCTTCGGCGGCATGCTCAAAGACGGCCGTTTTTGGGGCCGCGGCACCTGCGATGACAAAGGACCGCTCATCGCGAGTCTGTTTGCGATGAAAGCCCTCCGCGACGCCGGATTGGTGAAAGGCTACCGCATCCGCCTCGTCTCCGGCGGGGACGAAGAACGCGGATCCTCCTGCCTCGCCTATTACTTCGAACATCTCAAGAAGCCTCATAGCGACTTCGGGTTCACCCCCGACGCCGACTGGCCTCTCATTTATGGCGAAAAAGCGATCCGCCGTTACGAACTTCGGTTGAATGGCTCTCTAGAACCAATCATCGCGATGGATGGCGGGGTCGTCGCCAATGCCGTCTGCGACAAATTCGTTGTCACCTTACCGAAAGACAAAGGGTTCCTTGCCTACTTGAAGGAAAAGAACATCCCGGCGGATATTTCCGATGCCGGCACGGTGTCGGTGATTTCCTTCCGCGGCAAGTCCGCGCACGGCAGCACCCCGCATGAGGGAATCAACGCCGCAGCCATCGCCTTGAAGGCCATCGGCGAATACTTCAAAAAGGACAATCTCGCCCGAATCGGCGATATCTTCGCTTCCGGTGACGGAGCCGTTTGGGGTGGCCAGAGCCACAGCGCCGAACTTCTCGATGCCACCTATAACTATGGCGTGATCCACTATGATGGGAAGAAACTCACCTCATCTTTGGATTTCCGTTTCGGTGAGGAAGCCGACCCGGATGCCTTGATTGCCAAACTGTGCGCCGCGAGCGGTTTCGAAGCCAAAAAGCTTTCCGATGCCCCGGCCCTTCTCTTTGACAAGAAGAGCCCGCTCGTCAGCACCTTGATGAAGGTCTATCGGAAAGAATTCCGCCAGCCCTTCGCCAAGCCGTTCACCATCGGCGGCGGCACCTATGCCAAAGAAGCCAAGAATTGCGTCGCCTTTGGCGCCGCTTCCAAAGAGCACCCTGGCAACATGCATTCGCCGGATGAATATATCTACCAAGAGGACTTTTATCGCGACATCGCGGTATATGCCCACGCCATCTATGCGTTGGGAACTTTGAAAAAATGAGAAGCCGTTTCAAGCCCTGGGCCAAATCTTATCTCGAAGAACATCCTGAATTCGTGAGTTTTGGCACGGAGGGTTTGCCCGAAGCGGCCGCGTTGGAGATTGGTTCCGGCAAAGGCGACTTCGCCGTCAGCTGGGCTCTCGCCAATCCCGATAAGCGGATCATCGCGCTAGAACGCGACACTTCGATCTCCGGCCTCTTCGCCAAGAAAGTGGTGGAGGCCCAGTTAACCAACCTGACGATCGTCCCGTTGGACCTCGATCTCGTCTATGACGGATTGACCGCTTACCGCTTCGAAACGATTTACCTCAACTTCAGCGATCCGTGGCCCAAGAAAAAACACGCCAAACGGCGTCTGACCTTCGCCCCGCGATTAAAGAAAATCGCCGCCCTTCTGAAAGAAGACGGGTCGATTATCCTCAAGACCGACAACGACGACCTCTATGAGTTCACCAAAGAACAAGTCCCGGAAGCCGGCCTCAAACTCGTCGCCGATTTCCCAGACTATCAACTCGAAGCCGGCGACTTCGAAACCGAATACGAACGTCGGTTCCGCGGCGAAGGGAAACCCATCCATCGCCTGATTATCCGCAAATAAGGAGGACACTATGTATCGATTTTTCTACAGTTACAAAACCGCGGGAGACATCTTGTTTCTCCTTATCGATCCGGAAAGCCCGGTGACCAAATGCGAGCGGAAAGGCAACATCGCCGCCTTGTGGAACGAAGATCGCCTCGTCGGCGTCAATTTCTTTGAAATTGGCAAGACGATGAAAATTCGCGGATCGGGCATGATTGCCGTTCCGGAAAAGCCGATGCTTGACTGCGTCAACCACCTGCTCGCCAACGCCGGATTGCCGACCCTCGCGCCGGTGACCGATTCCGGTTATCACGTGCTCCGCGTCGAATCGACCGAAGAGCATCCTCTGGATGAAAAGGCAGTTATCGTTACTTTGAGCGACGGGAACGCCAATTATTCGACCGTTTCCCGCGACCTGACCCTTAAAGCCGGGGAAAATGTTGTCGCCATTTTTGATGGCGCCATCGCCTACGACGGCAGCGTCTTCCATCGCCACATCGCCAAAAACATCCCAATCGATGTCGAACTTTGCAACGCCGAAGAGCTCCGCGTCGGAGAAGCCAATGGGGTTTTCCGCGCCGAAGAGCCGCTCGGCAGTGATTTCTATTTGGGGGAATGAATATGAAAGAAATCGCCTTGAAAGAAGCGGGGAAGATCTCCCGCCTGACCAACAAAACCTTCCAATTCGATCCGCGCATCGCCGAAGGCTATTTCAGCGCCAACTACTTTTTGAAGAGCCGCGAGATCGCCGAAAAGCATCTTGCCGGCCACATCGTCAAAGAGCAGTGGTTCCAACGTCGCGACGATACCACCCTCTGCGGCATCGACGAAGCGATCGCCATCCTCCATACTTTCGCCCGCAATCCCCAGGATTTGATCATCGAAGCCCTTCATGATGGCGACCTCATCCAGGCCAATGAGCCCGTTCTCAAAGTAACGGGGAAATATGAGGATTTCGGATTTTTAGAGAGCCTTATTGACGGGGTTTTGGCCCGCAGAAGTTCCGTTGCCACCAATGTCACCGAAGTCGTTCGCGCCCTCCGCGGGACAAATTGCTTCTCCATGGCCGACCGCCAGGATGACTATCTCACTCAGAACGGCGACGGTTATGCCACCTATGTCGCCGGCATCAAGAAATTCTCGACCGATGCCCAAGGCGAATGGGTCGGCGTCAAAGGAATGGGGACGATGCCCCACGCTTTGATTGCCCTGTCCGGTGGTTCGATCGAAAAAGCGGCCAAACTCTACCACGAGACGTTCCCGAATGAGCAAGTTACGGCGCTCATCGACTACAACAATGACGTCGTAACCGACACTCTAAAGCTCGCTGCGGTCCTCGGCCATGATTTGGCTGCGGTCCGCGTCGATACTTCCAAAGCGCTCATCGACCATTACTTTGATGACAAGGACACCAGCGGCTTCGATCCCCATGGTGTCTGCAAACAGTTAATCTATGGTCTCCGTCAAGCGTTAGATGAGCATGGCTACGATTGGGTCAAGATCACCGTGTCCAGCGGCTTCACCGCCAAGAAGATCGATGAGTGGACCAAAGAAGGCGTTCCGGTGGATACCTATGGCGTCGGCACCAGCCTCATCAACAACATGACCGTTGGCTTCACCGGCGACCTCGTCGAGCTTGATGGCAAGCCCCAAGCCAAAGAAGGACGCCGCGACATTCCGTCCGATCGTTTAGAAAAAGTCCCATATCCGATTTACTGATTTTCATCAATTTTCAAAGATTTTTCTTCGAAGAATACTTAAAAACGAAACAAGGCAAGCAAATCATGAAAATATTTTCATAAATGTTTGCCTTTTTTACATCCCCGGAACAAAATGGGTGCATCGGGAGGTTAGTTATGGAAAATCTCAAAGAGCGTGTAACGATTTATCAGGTCGCCCAAGCGGCCGGCGTCTCCTTAGCGACGGTGAGCCGCGTCATCAATAAACGGGGCAACGTGACCGAGGAAACCCGGGTCCGGGTGGAAGAGACCATCAAGCGTCTTGGCTACAAGCCATCCGGTCTCGCCCAAGCGTTGGCCACCAACAAGAGCACCAACATCGGTATCGTGATCCCGACTGCCAACTATGTTTATCTTTCAAACCTTCTCTCCGGCATTTCCGACATCGCCAAAGAAAAAGGTTTCGTCCTGACTTTGTTCACCACATCTCATAGCCGTGAAGAGGCCTTGTCGATGATCGAGCGGGTCATCACCAGCCATGTCGATGGAGCGATCATCTTCGATGATGAGTTGAACGAAGAAGATATTGCCGAAATCAATTCCTATTCGGTTCCGACCATCGTCATCAACCGCCGTCTGCAAGGCAAAGAGGTCGGCAACGTCGTCTTGAATTATCCGGCCGCCCTCGAGAAAGCGTTGCGTCGTTACTATGCGGAAGACGGATCCAAACAGATGACCTTCCTCCACGTTCATGACGGTGGCAAACTCCTCACCACCTGCGAGAAAGTCTTCGTTGATATTCACAACGAACTCAACCGTTCTTACCACATCGTGAACTGCGACGATTCCTATGCTCGCAGCTATGCCGATTTCCAGGAGTATTTCCTCACAAATCGCAGCGGTTATTTCGTTGCTTACCGTGATTCGATCGCCGCGGCCATCGCCAATGCCGCCGCCGATGCTGGCCTGAAGATCCCGGAAGATGTCGAGGTTCTTTCCATCGTCGAAACCAAATACGCCCACATCTTGCGGCCTCAGCTCTCCGCGATCGGCATCGACATGATCGAAGTCGGCAAGCGGGCGATGTATATGCTCACCGACTTGCTCAACGGCAATCTGTTCGAAAAGAGCTACACCTTCGAAGGCGTCTATCACCATCGCGATAGCACCATCGCCTAAAAAACTGGGTTTCTCCCTGTTTTTTCTTTCAATTTTCTCTTCCCTTGTTAAAATGGCTGAAGTCCTAAAGGAGGCATGTTTATGGCCAACATCATCGATGATTTGAATTATCGCGGTCTGATTGAGCAATATAGCGATCAGGATAAGGTCCGTGAGATTTTGGATAAGAAGGCCACGATTTATTGCGGCTTCGATCCGAGCGCCGCTTCGATGCACCTCGGCAATTTCGTCATGATCAGCCTCTTGATGCGTCTCCAGCGGGCCGGCCACAAAATCATCGCCGTCGTCGGCGGTGCGACCGGCATGATCGGCGACCCTTCCGGCAAGAGCAAAGAACGGAACCTCCAAACCAAGGAAACTCTCTTTGCCAACACCGAATCGATCCGCAAACAACTTGAGCGTTTCTTGGATCTCTCCGACCCGGAAAAAGGCGAGATCATCAACAACTACGACTGGTTCGGCGAGATGCCGGTTTTGGACTTTTTGCGGGATTATGGCAAGTATTTTTCGATTTCTTACATGCTCAGCAAGGAAATCGTCTCCTCCCGTTTGGAAGCCGGAATCTCCTTCACCGAGTTCTCCTATCAGATCCTCCAGGCCGTCGACTTCTACAAGCTTCATCATGAGAAGGGCGTCGATATCCAAATCGGCGGCAACGACCAGTGGGGCAATCTCACCAGCGGTCTGGAACTCATCCGCAAGATCGATGGCATCGACGAAGTCGCCGAAGCGATGACTTGCCGCCTCATCACCCGCAGCGATGGCAAGAAATTCGGCAAGTCGGAGAAAGGGGCTTTGTTCCTCGATCCCGAACTCACCTCGCCTTATGCTCTCTATCAGTTCTTCATGAACACGACCGACGAAGACGCGGTCCGTTATATCAAAGTCTTCACCTTCCTTGAGCGCGAAGAAATCGAGGATATCGCCCGCGAGCATATCGCC
>CAMYXQ010000051.1 GCA_947303105.1 uncultured Caryophanales bacterium
AAGTATCTGAACCCGTTCCCTACTTTCAATATCGCCGACGCCGCGATCGTCATCGGCATCGCGTTCCTTATTGTCCTTCTCATCGTCAGAAGCATTAAGGAAGCTCGCGCCTCGAAGGACGAGCCGATCGTCACCGGCAAGTTCGAAAATACCGAAAATTCGGAGGAGAAACCCGATGGAGAAGAAGATCGTTGAGGAAGCCGGAAGACGAATCGACGAAGTGCTGTTTTCCTGGGGAATCGCCCCGACGCGCAGCAAAGTGCAGTCTTTGATTAAAGATGAAAAAGTGCTCGTAAATGGAAAGTCAATAAAGTCGCATTATATCTTGAAAAATGGCGACATTGTAAACTACCAATCTTATACTAGCAAACCACTATGTTTAGAGGGTGATAACATCCCTTTGGACATCATTTACGAGGATGACGACGTGTTGGTCATCAATAAACAACGTGGCCTCGTGGTTCATCCAGGAAACGGCAATCATTCTGGCACTTTGGTCAATGCGCTCATCTATCACGAGAAGAACCTCGCAAAAGGGTCAACGACTGACCGTCCCGGAATCGTTCATCGCATCGATAAAGATACGTCTGGGTTGCTTGTCGTTGCGAAGAACGATGAGGCTTTCGCGTCCTTAGCCAACCAACTTTCCGATCATTCGATGCATCGGGAGTACTTAGCGCTCGTCAAAGGTATAATTGACGAAAACGACGCTAAAATTGATGCGCCAATCGGCCACGATCCCCGTCGGCCGACTCGTTTCGCGGTCAACGGACGGGATCCTCGCGAGGCTGTTACTTATCTTCACGTCGTCAAGCGTTACCCCCTCGAAAATGTGTCCCTCGTGTCCTGCGAGCTCAAAACCGGGCGGACTCATCAGATCCGCGTTCATATGGATTATATCGGGCATCCGGTCATCGGCGATCCGCTCTATGGCGAGGGAAATCGAACTTTGTTCGATGATGGCCAACTTCTGCACGCTTATAAACTCACGTTTGCACATCCGCGGACGGGGAAACTCGTCTCTTTCGACGCTCCGTTGCCGGCCGATTTTCAGGAAATACTCAACCGTTTGGACGGCGCTTCTATATAAAAATCGTTCAGTAGAACGGATTTTTCCCATATAATGTTTTACAAGCAAAAGAAAAAGGGGAATCTATGAAAACTTTTGGCAATGTTCTTTGGCTCATTTTCGGTGGTTTGATCTCGGCGATCATGAACTTCATCATGGGTGTCGTCTGCTTCATCACCATCATCTTCATCCCGGTTGGCTTCCAGCTCTTCAAAATCGCCAAATTCTTCCTTTGGCCGATGGGCAAAAAGGTCGTTAATACCAACTGCACTGGCTTCAAAACCTTCGTTAACGTCATCTGGCTCATCATTATGGGTTGGGTTCACTTCATTGGCTACGGCCTCGCTGGCTGCATCCTCTGCGCGACCGTCATCGGCATCCCGTTCGGTCTCCAATACTTCAAGATCGCGAAATTCGCCGCCCTCCCGTTGGGCCACGACTTCGTCAAAGAAGGATAAACAGTTATCACAAAATAAAAGAGGCTTAGGCCTCTTTTTTATTTCTCTTTCTGGATGTTTGAGAAGTTCATTTTCGCGATGGATGCGAGTTCCTTGTCGGAATGATCTTTGCGATATTCGGCGAGGAAGGCATCGGCCTTGTCCCCGGCCCCATACGGGACTTCCGCCCCAAGTTTTTTGGATAGCTGTTCCATCTTTTTGAGGAAGGTGTAGCGGGCGATGACCGATCCGAGGGCGACGCTCGGGAAATGGAGTTCCCCTTTGGTGGAGAAGCAGATGTCTTTCACGACATCAGCGGTGGACCCTAAGTAGGAATAGTACTTATCGGGGTCGACGAATTGATCGAGATAGACTTCCGCCATCGGGTGGCGAACCTTCAGATTCCATAAGGCGCGGTTATGCATTTCGGCCTTGATCGCATTCATGTTCCGTTCGTCATGGACCTCGTTGTATTTGGCCGGATTTAGGACCAAAAGGGAATAATCGAAACGGCGTAGCAACCGCTTCCCGATCGATAAAATCGTTTCGTCTGATAGTAATTTACTATCAGTAACACCTAGTTTGTTCAGATAATCGAGGTCGTTTGCTTCGACATAAGCGGCGCAGACGACGACCGGTCCAAAGAGGTCGCCGGTCCCGACTTCATCGCTGCCGATCTGCGGGAAGCGGTTGATGATCGGGTGGAGCGGATGGGCGGGTTTCGGCTTTGGCACAACGGCCTCGGCGTTCTCGTCGAAGATGCGGGCCTCGCCTAAGGCATTGGCTCCTGCGAACACCGCTTTGGTCTTGCCGGATTTATTCGGCTTGTACACGGTGATCGAAGTTCCTTCGAACCGGGCGAAAAAGTCGATGAATTCTCCGGAATTCTCTTCCTGGTAGTCGCTATAAAAGGCGAGGATTTTCTCACGGATTTCCTCATTGACTTCCAAGCTGACGATGGCTGACGGACGTTTCATGGGCTTATTTTAGCGCATTCCTCGATGAATTTGCGCGCATTAATGCTACAATTTCCCATATGCAGAACGCATTGGAGAAATTGGAGTTCGCCGCGATCCGCGATCGGTTGCTTGTTTTCGCCCGGACCGAACGGGCCAAGGAAGCCATTTCCGATCTCGGGGTTTTTCTCGACGAGCGAGAACTCATCAAGGAGCAGGATGATCTCCGCGAGATGATCCGCCTCCGCGAACGGTTCGGCTCCTTGCCCATCGGAGCCTCGCCCAATTTGGCCAAGAGTGTTGCCTTCGCCAAAAAAGGCGGGGTTTTGAGCGAGGCCAATTTGGAAGGCGTCGCCTCCGACATCCTCACAAACGCCGCCATTCATCGATACTTTTCGCAAGCGGAACCCGAATCCATCCTGCGGATTTTCGCTTTTGAATCCGCCGATTTGTCTTCCCTTGAGAAAGCGATCCATGCGGTGATTACCCCTGACTTGACGATTTACGACAATGCCTCCCCGGCCCTCAAAGGAATCCGCCAAGCGATCCGCAATCTCGAGCGGGAGATCACCCGCAAGGTCAGCACGCTCGTTTCCGCCAACCGCGAATATCTCACCTCGGAAACCCTCAGCATGCGGAATGGCCATTACGTCATCCCGGTGTCGAGTTCCTACAAAAACAAAGTGAAAGGAATCATCCAGGATATCTCCCACAGCGGTGGCACGACCTTCATCGAACCGGAAGCCCTCGTCGTCCTCAATAACCGGATGCGGGAGCTCGAAGTCGAGGAACGCGAGGAAATCCATCGCCTCCTAGCCGAACTATCCGCCCAAGTGGCCAGCCACGGCGAGGAAGTCATCCGGATCAACGAGATGATCGGCCGCCTCGATTTCCTCGATGCCAAAGCCAAATACGCCGCCGAAATCCATGGGGTCGTCGCCGATTACAGCGAAACCCCGAAGATTCATCTTCGCGCGGCCCGCCATCCCCTCATCGATCCCGCCAAAATCGTCCCCAATGACTTCGATATGTCCAAAGAGACCCCGATTTTCGTCATCTCCGGCCCCAACGCCGGCGGCAAGACGATCGCCATCAAGACGGTCGGCCTTCTCGTCGCGATGAATGAATGCGGCTTACCGATCCCGGCCGACCTCGGCTCTTCCCTCAGTTATTTCAACGCCATCTACGTCGATATCGGCGATTCCCAATCGATCACCGATTCCTTATCGACTTTCTCCGGCCATATGGCCAACCGTGCCGCCCTCTTGAAAGCGGTGGGGAACCGCGACCTCGTCCTATTGGACGAAATCGGAACCGGCACCTCGCCGTGGGAAGGCGAATCCATCGCCTACGCCGTTTTGATGCGGCTCAAAGAAAAGCAGGCATTCGCCCTCGTGAGTTCCCACTTCGAAGGCCTTAAAGCGGCCGCCCTCAGCGAGAGCGGAATCACCAACGCCTCGATGCGCTTCAACGATGACACCCTCGAGCCGACCTACCGCCTCCTCCAAGGCGTCCCCGGCGATTCCTACGGCCTCGTGGTGGCCCGCCGGTTCGGCATGGACGAAAAGACGATGGCCATCGCGGAGAAACGGGCCCATGAGAATCATGAGATCTCCGTCTCCGAGGCTCTCCGCAAATTGAACGCGACATCCGCTTCCCTCGAGAAAGAACGCGAGCAGATCGCCATCCTCAAAGCCCATCTCCAGGGCGAACTCGAGGAAGCCAAACGCAAAGAAGAGATCGCCGATAAGCGGCTCGCCAACTTAAAGAACGAAGTGAACGCCCTCAAAGAGAAAGAGCTGGCGGAATATAAGAAAAAAGCCGATGAGATCTTGGAAAATCTCAAAGGCGAAGGCGTCAAGAAAGGCGACGTCACCCGGGCCAAGAACGCCCTCGAAGACCTCCGCGAAGTCGAGAAGGAAATCGATTTCGACGAGGAAATCAAAGTCGGTGACTATGTCGCCATCCCGAGCCTGAGCGTGACTGGGCGAGTGACCGCGATCCGCGGGAACACGGTCACCCTCGTCAGCGACGGCGGCACGACCTGGAACGCGAAAAAGAACCGCCTCTGCCACGCGGAAGAGCCGGCCAAGAAATCCGCCCCCATGAGCGGAATCAAACTCGACGAAGTCGGAGCCACCCGCTCCGTTCCTCTGGAGCTGAATATCATCGGCTATCGGGCCGAGCCCGCTTTAAGCGCCCTCGACAAATATCTCGATGACTGCCGACTGAAAGGTTATAAGCGGGTCCGCATCATCCACGGGTTCGGCACCGGCATCCTGCGGAAGATGGTCCGCGAGTCTTGCGACAAGCATCCCCAATTCATCGCCTCTTATGAAGCGGCGGGGGAGAGCGAAGGCGCCGGAGGGGCGACAATCGTCTTCTTGAAATGATTCTAAGCGAGAAACTCAAAAGCCAGATCGCCCTTTTGCCCGACGCCCCCGGCGTCTATCTCATGAAGGACGCCAGCGACGCGATCATCTACATTGGCAAAGCCAAAAACCTCAAGAAACGGGTATCCCAATACTTTTTGCGGCCCCAAGAAGGCAAGGTTTTGGCAATGGTCACGCACGTCGACCATTTCGATTTCATCCTGGTCCACAACGAGAAAGAGGCTTTCATCCTCGAGATGAATCTCATCCAAACCCATTACCCCCGATACAACATCATGATGATGGACAACAGCCATTATCCCTATATCGCCGTCCGCAAAGACGATGCCCGGCTGACCCTGACGCGGAATACCAAGGACAAACGGAACTTCTATTTCGGCCCGTTCCCCAACGGCGGGGACGCGAAGAGGACGATCCAAATCCTCGACGCCATCTACCCGACCCGGAAATGCCGGACCTTGCCGAAGAAGCCGTGCCTTTATTATTCGCTCCATCAATGCATGGCCCCGTGCATCCACTCGATCTCCGAAGAACGCTACGCCGACCTCTACGCCAAAGTGAAACGCTTCCTCGACGGCAACACCGAAGAAGCCATCGCTCTCTTAAAAGAGAGAATGATTAAAGCGGCCGAGGAGATGCGCTACGAAGACGCCGGCGAATACAAGAAGATGATCGATGCCATCAAGGCGACGACCGCCAAACAAACCGCGGAGATCAATAACGATAAGACGAGCCGCGACATCATCGGCTATGCCGAACGCGAAGGCTACCGCTCGGTGGCCATCCTCACTTATCGGAGAGGGATGTTGCTCGGCAAGCAGACCCAAGTCTTCGGCGCCTTCGGCGACATCGAAGAGCAGCTCGCCGAATTCCTCGCCTCATACTACTCGGCCAACCAGGCCCCGTCCGAGATCCTTTGCCGCGTCCCCGGCATCGCCGAGGAACTCGCGGCCTATGATGAAGCCATCAAAGTGGTGGCCCCCAAAGAAGGGCGCTTGGCCGACCTCGTCGACATGGCCGCCCTCAATGCGAGACAAGGGCTCGACGCCCATTTCATGTCGGCCCGTTTGGAAGACGACAAACTCGGATTATTGAACGAACTCGGTGACCTTTTGAACATCGGAACCCCATATCGTATCGAATTGTTCGATAACTCCCATCTGCAAGGGGCGGAGGCCGTCGGAGCCCTCGTCGTCTTCGTCAACGGGATGCCAAACAAGAAAATGTATCGGAAGTATCGCCTGGCCGAAGAGAACGCCGGCGATGACTATCACTCGATGAAAGAGGTCACATACCGAAGGTATAACCGCCTCAAAGAGGAAGGGCAATCCTTCCCCGACCTCCTTCTCGTCGACGGCGGGCTTCCCCAAATCCACGCCGCCCTCGAAGGCCTCGATGCGGCTGATGTGACCCTCAATGTGTTCGGTTTGTACAAGAACGACAAACACCAGACCGAAGGCCTCATCGAC
>CAMYXQ010000052.1 GCA_947303105.1 uncultured Caryophanales bacterium
TCTCTTCCTTCTTATGCGCCAATAGATAGGTAGCATCATCTCTGGCGCATTCGAAGATTTTGAAGTCATCGATGAGGTTAGCAAAGCTAAAGTCGGGAAGACCGCTCTGCTTGGTGCCGGCGATTTCGCCCGGGCCGCGCATCTTGAGATCGGCTTCGGCGATGGCAAAGCCATCATCGGTGTGGCAGAGCACTTCGAGCTTCTCATTCTCCTCCGCATCATCGCTGAGAAGGATGAAGTCCGCACGTGAGCCATCACGGCCGATACGGCCGCGGAGCTGATGCAAGGAACTCAAAGAGAAGAACGATGGGGAATAAACGATCATCAAGTTGGCTTCTTTGACGTCGATGCCGACTTCGATGAGGGAAGTGGCTACGAGAATCGGGCATAATCCGCTGCGGAACGCGACGTTGGCGACATCTTTGCTCTCTTGGTCCAACTGGCCATGAAGCATCGTCACCTGGCCGGGGAAGCGTTTCTGATACCAGGCATAAACTTTTTTGACCGAGGTGGTCGGATCCTCGGTTCCCTCGATTTGGGGCACCACCACATAGATGCGATGTTTCGATTCCAAAGAGGCGAAAATGTAGTCGCCGAACGATGGGTCTTTCGGGCTGATGATCTGGGTATGGACGTCACGTTTTCCAGACGGGAATTCGTCCAAAGTCGATACATCCATATCCCCATAAACGGTTAACGCCAAGGTCCTCGGGATTGGGGTGGCGGACATCAAAAGGAGATCGGCCCGCTCGCCTTTGCCGACGAGAAGCATCCTCTGGTTGACGCCGAATTTATGCTGCTCATCGATGATGACGAGGCCAAGGGAATTGTATTCGACGTGCTTTGAGAAAAGGGCGTGCGTACCGATGACCATATCCAGCGTTCCGTCCGCCAAATCGGCCAAAACATTGCGTTTTTCCACGTTATCCATCGTTCCGACAAGCAAACCGATATTTACGGGGATTTCCGCAAAAAGGGTCTTAAATGTCTGATAATGCTGTTTTGCAAGGGCATCTGTCGGGGCCATGAGGGCGCTCTGTTCGCCCCGGGTATGGCAAGCATAACAGAGCAAGGCAGCCACCAAGGTTTTGCCGCTTCCGACGTCGCCTTGAAGCAGGCGGTACATGAGGGCGGCGCTATCCATATCGGCCAAGCATTCTTGCAAGGCGGTCTTCTGGGCGCCGGTCAAGGAATAAGGCAAAGTGGCGATGAACCGATCGAGTTCCTCGCGGTCCACTTCTTTCCGATAACGATGGGAGATGACCCGGTTCTCTTCGCGGACGATTTGGGTCTTCAGGGAGAACTCTAAGGCCTCTTGGTATTTGAGGGCTCTTAACCCGCGATGGATGTCTTCATAGCTTTCAGGCTGATGGGCCATGCGCAGGGATTCATAAATCGAATCCAAACGATACTTCTTGCGGAAAGTAAGAGGAATCGGCTCTTCCATTTGGCCGCGCAAGGCGATCAAAGCCCGGTTCACCAAAGTGGTATAAACGTAATTGCTGACGCCTTCCGGCAACGAATAGATCGGTTTGAGGGCTTTGTCCCGCGGGACTTCGCCTTTGACCATATTGATGAGCTCCACCGCATGGCGGCGGGCATTGTATACCCCAATAACCGAATAGAGGTCATCCCCGTCTTTGAGAGTCTTCCCAAGATAGGGGCGGTTCCAGGCTTCGACGTTGAATAAATCGCCGGCCTTCGTCACGAAATAGAAGGAGGCTAGACTGCGATGGGCGAAACGGGTCACTTTGACGTTGCCGCGGACCGTGCCCAGCATGACGATACGCTCTCCATCTTGATAGATGGTTTTCGGTTCGGTATATAAATACGATTCGTAGCGGCGCGGCAGATGGAAAAGAACATCCTCGTTGGTGAGGATTCCCGCCAGAGCCAATTTGGCATTCAAAGGTTTCGACTTCGATAGGGCCATACGTCTATTTTAAATGAAGCCACTCCAAATAGGGAGTGAGGAACAAGAAAAGGCGCGTTTCCGCGCCTCATTCTTTGCTTATTCGATGCCGATCAAGAAACTGTAGACCGGCTGATCGCCCTTGCGGACATCGATGTCGATATCCGGGTAGCGTTCGGCGACTTTGGCCGCGATGACGTTGCCTTCTTCTTCGCCGACGTCTTCGCCATAGAAGACGGTGATCATCGAGGTTTCCTCATCGACGAGATTCTCGAGGACCAAACGGAGGGCTTCCTGCTTGTCGGGGACGCAGGCGACGATGTCGTGACCGCCAGCCATCGCCATGTAGTGATCTTTGGTGATGTGGACGCCGTCGATATCGGTATCTTTGATGGCGAAGGTGACCGAGCCCGACTTCACCGCGCCGATGATGTCATTCATCATCTCGAAGTTATCTTCGGCGGACTGTTCGGGGCTGAATTGGGTCAAGGCAGCGATTCCTTGAGGAATCGTCTTCGTTGGGATGACGTAGACTTTGACGTTCTCGCCATCGGCGATTTCCGCCGCTTGGGCGGCCGTCATGATGATGTTCGAGTTATTCGGGAGGAGGTAGACGTTATGGGCGTGAACCTCATCGATCGCTTTGATGAAGTCTTCGGCGGAAGGATTCATCGTCTGACCGCCGGTGACGATATAAGTCGTGCCGAGCTCTTTGAAGATTTCGTTGAGCCCTTTGCCCGAGCTGACAGCGACCACTGCGTGGTCGACCCATTCTTTCTCTTTGGGTTTCTTGTTGCGGGCCAAATTCGATTCCATGTCGGTCGCGACGGCGCCATGGCTGATGTTGTCGTGCTCTTCGGACATGTTCTCGATGGTGATGGTGACGAACTCGCCATAGTTCTGGGCGTAGTTGAGCATCGCGCCAGGAGCGAGGGTGTGGACGTGGACTTTGACGATATCATCGTCATGGACCAAGACGACCGATTTGCCATGGGTGCTTAAGAAGGTTTCGAACTTCTTCTCGACGAAGGGGCGTTTGCCTTCTTCCGGGCTGCCCAAACGGAGAATGAACTGGGTGCAGTAGCCATAACCCTCTTCGTCTTCGGTGAGTTTGGCGCCGGCGTATTCCTTGCCGCTGCCAAGGAACGAAGAAACAGGGGTGTCTTTGACGGAGTCATTGATGTCGTTACGCTCAACGAATTCGTCATGGGCGGCTTTGACCATGCCTTCGAAGATGACGCAGAGACCGGCACCGCCGCTGTCGACGACGCCGACTTCCTTAAGGATCGGAAGGAGTTCGGGGGTATGCTGCAACGAGGTTTTGCTCGCCTGGAACAGGTAGTCGAGCGCGTCCTCGATGGAAAGATCTTTCTTCTTGGCCAAATAGGCGGTGAGGGCGGCAGAGGCTTCGCGGATGACGGTGAGGATGGTGCCCTCCACCGGCACTTTGACGGCTTTATAAGCCACTTCGCGGCCCTTTTCCCAAGCGGCGGCAAAATCATGGACATCGATCTCTTCTTTGCCAAGGATGGCTTCAGAAAAGCCACGGAAGATCTGCGAGGTGATGACGCCGGAGTTCCCGCGGGCGCCCATGAGAAGGCCCATCGAGAACGATTTGGAGATCTCGTAGATGTTCTCCTCGTTCTTATTCTGAATCTGCTTCGAACCGCTGGTCATCGTCAGGTTCATGTTCATGCCGGTGTCGCCATCGGGGACGGGGAAAACGTTGAGCTGGTCAACTTCGGGATAGTGATTGTAAAGGTTGTTGGCGCCACTCAAGAATAGTTTCTTGAGGTCCTGTCCGTTCATTGTCTTCATAGCGATTCGATGTCCTTGATGTCTTTGACGTAGACGTGCACTTTCGGGGTGGGGATCGAGAACGTCTTCGTCAAAACATAACGGACCTTGCGCTGGACTTCATTGGCGACCTCGGTGATCTTGACGCCATAGGCGACATAGACATAGATGCCAATCTCATACTGTTTGTGTTTGTTTTTCCAACAGTAAATCCCCTCGTCCTTCTCATCCCGGGAACGGGAGGAGTCATAACGAGGCGCGAGTCCGACGACGCCGTAACATTCCGTGGCCGCTTTGCTTGCCACCGCGACGATCGCTTCGGTTGTTATGGAAATTGCGCCATAAGGCGTCGAATTCTCAATACCCATAGTTAACATGCGTGGCTTTAAGCCACCCCGATAATTATACATAGAAATCGGCTGGTTACAATTCGCAACATGCGCACGCACAAAGCGCGGATTTCGGTTATAATATGCCCATGCGTCATCTCATTCTCATGGGCGGGATCCCCGGAAGCGGCAAAAGCACTTACTCCGCCAAACTGATCGAAGGCAAAAAGAACGGCTTCATCTTAAACGCCGATGACGTCCGGAAAGAATTCACCGGATCGTACGCGATCATGACCGAGCCGACCTCTTTGGTGTGGGATGAGGTCATCCGCCGGGCTAATGAATACCTCGCCAAGCACGATGAATGCACCCTCATCATCGACAGCACTTTCCTCACCGACGAACGCAGAAAATATTATTTAGAACGCTTAGAAAACTACGATAAGTTAACGCACATTCTCATTAAATTCCATGACTACTCAATCTGCTACGAACGGAACAAACTCCGCGACCGCGAGAAATGGGTTCCGGAGCCCGTTATGGACGCAATGCTCGCATCTTATAAAGATCCATCGCCGGAAATCGCGAAGAGATTCGATGAGATTAAGGTTGTTTATAAGGACGAATAAGACAAAAAGAAAACCGCGCCGAAAAAAGATCGATGCGGTTTTTTTGTTTCGGCGAATTATTTAATTACGAAAGGGCGACGAACATCATCCAGACGAAGAAAGCGCCGAAGCCGACGCCGGCGCCAAGGCCGCCGAGAAGGAGGCTGATGCCACCGCGTTTTTCCGCTTTGAATTTGTAGCTGAAGATGATGGCGAGAACGCCGAGGATCATGCCAACGCCGCAGATGAACGCCGAGTAGACGCCAAGGGCGAAGCTGAGCACGGCGCCGAGGCCGCTGAAACAGATGGAGAGAATCGAGAGGATGAATGATGCTAGAAGCATGGTTTTTTACTCCTTTGTCGTACTGAACTTATGATAAAGGGTTTCTCGAAAACAATGCAAACAAAAAGCGCCCCTATCAACGAGGGACGCTTCCCGTTCCGAAATTAAGCTCTGATCAAGGCGATGATGACCAAGATCAGCTCGATGAAACCAACGGTGCCACCGACGATGCCGGTGACGAGGCCGCCGATGCCGAGGCCGCTATTTTTATTCTTGGCCCCGAAGACGATGGCGATGACGCCGAGAACGACTGCAACAGGGGCGAAGATGATTCCGTAGAAGAACCAACTCATGGTGGCGAAGACAGCGGATAAAACGCCGAGGATCAATGCAGCAAGTGCCATAGATAAAACTCCTTTAGATGCCTAAAAATTACCATAATGGCATTAGAATACCAACAAAAACCGATCGATTATACGCCGCCGATGATGAGGAGGGCGAGGATCGAGAGGAGGGCGGAGGCAGCTAAGCCCGCGCCGGCGATGCCGAAGCTGAAGCCAAGCAGCCCTTTCTTCTCATTTCTCTGGCTGGCGCCGAGGACGAGGGCGACGATGCCGCAGGCAAGCGCGATCACAACCGGGACCAAGTCATAGAATTCGATGAGCCACATCCCAAAGCTGCTGAGGAAGCCGATCACCAAGGAAATGATGCCGAGGACAAATGAAGCAAGCATAAGAACAATCTCCTTTTCTTTCGTCATTTTAAGATAAAAAGGGTGCCTATAAAAGAAAAAATCCCGGCAGCGCGCTATTCTCCCGGCCAAAGCCGATACCTTCGCCACTGCGGTGCTTAACTTCTGTGTTCGGGATGGGAACAGGTGTGACCACCGCGCCATCGCCACCAGACTTTTTTCTCTGTCTGTTCTTTAGAAACTGGATATAACTCGTACATATCTTTCCGAAATCTGAATCAACTTGCGTCTTAACTTACATTCTATAAGTATAGAAATTAGTGAAATTAAGCCCTCGGGCTATTAGTATCGGTCTCCTGAACAACTTCGCAATGCTTATATGCTTACAGATCCGACCTATCAACCCCCTCGCTTTGGGGGGCCCTTACTTCTTTCGAATGGGAAGTCTCATCTTAGGAACAGCTTCACGCTTAGATGCTTTCAGCGTTTATCTGGTCCGGAGGTAGCTACCCAGCCATGCCACTGGCGTGACAACTGGTAGACCAGTGCTCCGTTAATCCCGGTCCTCTCGTACTAGGGACTAGCTCCTTCAAACTTCCTACGCCCACGACAGATAGGGACCAAACTGTCTCACGACGTTT
>CAMYXQ010000053.1 GCA_947303105.1 uncultured Caryophanales bacterium
ACCCATTCGGCGACCTTGTCGGCCGTGAATCCGTAGGTGCGGAGCAAATCTTTGGCCGGTGCTGAAGCACCGAATGTTTCGATTCCGTAGACGTGGTCGGCGAAGCGATACCAGCCGGACGGATGGCCCATCTCGACGGCGAAGCGCTTCGCTTTCGGGAGACGGAGCACCGCTTCTTGCTCGGCTTTGCCGAGTTTGAGGAAGGAATTGACCGACGGCATCGAGACGATCTCCGCTTCGACGCCTTTCTCGCGGAGCAATGCGCTCGCTTCCATGGCGAGGGCGACCTCGGAACCGCTGACGACGAATTGGATCTTCGCCTTCGGGTTGGCTTCGAGGATATAAGCGCCTTTCTTGACGCCCTCCGCCGAACTCTTCTCGAGAAGCGGCAGATTCTGGCGGGAAAGGATAAGGGCGGTCGGGGTCTCTTCGCTCCGGAGAGCGACTTCCCAAGCCGCGTAGGTCTCGCGGGCATCGGCCGGACGGATGACGTTCATGTTCGGGATGGTGCGAAGGGCCTCGAGTTGCTCGATCGGCTCGTGGGTCGGGCCGTCTTCGCCTACGGCGATGGAGTCGTGGCTGAATAGATAGATCGCCGGGACTTTCTCCATGGCCGACATGCGGATGGCGCTCTTCATGTAATCGCTGAAGATGAGGAAGCAGCCGATGTAGGTGCGGAGACCGCCGTGGAGCAACATGCCGTTCTGAGCGGCCGCCATCGCGAATTCGCGGATGCCGAAATTGATGTTATGGGCGCCCCGATGAGCGGGAGAGAAACCCGGGTCACCGGCAATCTCGGTTTTAACCGAGGCGGCGACGTCGGCGCTGCCGCCGATCGCGAACGGGACGTGATCCTTCAAGACGGCGACGATTTTGCCGGAAACGTTGCGGCTGGCGTCGGTCTTATAGGCTTCGGGGTAGAAGTCTTTGAGAAGGGCGTCCCAATCGGGATTGAGGGCGCTTTGGAAGCGGCGATAGTCCTCCGCATGCTCTTTCTCGTAGGCTTTGAGTTCTTCGCCATAGGCGGCAAAGGCTTCCTCGCCGCGCTTGCCGAAGGTTTCGGCGAGGCGAGCATAGACTTCCTGTGGAACGGTGAATTCCGGATAGTCGTAGCCATAGGCGACCTTGGCTTCGGCGCCCATCTCCGCTCCGAGCGGGCTGCCGTGGGCCTTGTTGTTGCCGGCCAAACGGGTGCCGTAGCCGATGACGGAATGAACGATTATGATCGTCGGTTTTTCCGATGAAAGCTTTGCTTTTTCGATGGCTTTGTCCAAGGCGGCGACGTCGTTTCCGTCGCGGACCTCGAGGACGTCCCAACCGGCGCTCTGGAAACGGCCGTGGACATCGTCGACCATCGACATCGAGGTCGGGCCATCGAGGGTGCTGCCGTTGGCGTCATAGACGAGGATGAGTTTATTGAGTTTCTGGATGCCGGCTAAGGAGATGGCTTCCTGGCTGATGCCTTCTTCGAGGCAGCCATCGCCGCAAAGGCAGTAGGTGTAATGGGAGCAGAGCCTCTCGCCTTCGGCGTAGGAGCCGCGGACGGCGGCTTCTGCCATCGCCATGCCCACCGCTTGGCCGATGCCCATTCCGAGGGGACCGGCGCTGACGTCGACGCCCGGAGTGACATCGCATTCCGGGTGACCAGGGGTCAAAGACCCCAACTGACGGAATTGACGAAGGTCATCCATCGAAACGGCATATCCGGCAAGGTGGAGAATCGCATAGAGCGCGTCGCTGATATGGCCGCTCGAGAGGACGAAACGGTCGCGATTGAACCAATTCGGGTTCTTCGGATCGCTCACCAAGTGATTGCGGTAAAGCAAATAGAGGAACGGGGCGACGTCCAAGGCCATGCCGGGGTGTCCGCTGTTGGCTTTGTTGGTCTCATCGATGACGAGGGCGCGCAATGCGGCGATTGCGAGCTGATCCACGCGGTCGAGTCTGAGGTTCTTGCTCATAGGTGTATCTCCTTTTGAATTAGTAGTTTTATGGTGGTTATTTATATAACAAGTTATATAATCAGTTCTTTTTAACTTCGATTCCAACGGCGTCTAATGCCTCTTTGCCCACCGGCATCGGGGCATGGGACATCGGGTCGGTCGCCTGGAGGTTCTTTGGGAAGGCGATGACGTCGCGGATGTTATCCGTGCCGGTGAAAATCATCGTGAGGCGGTCGAGCCCGAGCGCGAATCCGCCATGAGGCGGGACGCCATACTGGAAGGCATCGACGAACCAGCCGAATTTGCGGGCGACGTCCTCTTCGCTGAGGCCGAGCAAGCGGAAGATCTTCCACTGGGTATCGTGGTCGTAGATACGGAGGGTGCCACCGCCGGCTTCGTAGCCGTTTATGACGATGTCATAAGCGTAGGCCAAAACCCGTTCGGGATCGCTGTCCAGATACTGGAGATCCTCGTCGCGGGGACGGGTGAACGGATGGTGTTCGGCCGAGTAGACGCCCGGCTGATCATCCACCGGATCGAACATCGGGAAATTGACGACCCAAAGGAGGTCGTAGCTGTTCTCGGGGATGAGGTTGAGCTCCTTCGCGAGGCGGGTACGGAGCGCGCCGAGACCGAAGCAAACCGGCCGGCGTTCTGCGTGCGCCGCGATTAAAACGTAGTCGCCATCGGACAAATTCAGCTTGGCGATGAGTTCTTGCCGCACCGCTTCATCCATGAATTTGAGGAAGGAGCCCTCGAGGGCGCCGTTCACGTACTTGAGGGCGGTCAGGCCGCGGAGGCGGAATTTGCGCGCCTCGGCGGTGAGCTCGTCAAGCACCTTGCGGGTGGCCTTCTCCGCATAATGCGGGACGACCAACGCGCGGATGTAAGGCGTGCTTTGGAACGCTTCAAAGCTTGATTTCTTCATCGTTTCGGCGACGTCGACGAGTTTCAAATCGAACCGGGTGTCCGGCTTGTCGCTGCCGTAGGTCTCCATCGCATCCCAGTAGTTCAACCGGCGAAGCGGGGTCTCAATCTCGATGTTGAGTATTTCTTTGAAATACCGTTTCAACAATCCTTCGCACAAAGTGAGGATCTGATCCTGATCGAGGAACGATGTTTCGACGTCGATCTGAGTGAACTCCGGCTGACGGTCGGCCCGGAGGTCTTCGTCGCGGAAGCACTTGGCGATCTGATAGTAACGCTCGATGCCGCCGATCATAAGCAACTGCTTAAAGAGCTGCGGCGACTGGGGCAAGGCGTAGAACGATCCGTTCTTGACGCGGCTCGGGACGAGGTAGTCGCGAGCGCCTTCTGGCGTAGCCAGGTTGAGGATCGGGGTCTCGATCTCGGTGAAACCTTCGCCATCGAAATACTCACGGGTGATACGCATGAGTTGGGCGCGGGTCCGGAGACGCTTCTGCAAAATGGGGCGCCGCAGATCGAGATAACGGTATTGGAGACGGGTGTCTTCGAGGGCGTCGGTCTCATCGGCGATGATGAACGGGGTCGTGATCGCTTTGGAAAGCACTTCGAGCCGTTCGACCTCCACCTCGATCTCACCGGTCGCGAGTTTCGGGTTGGGGTTCTCTTTGGCGCGGACGACGCCGGCCACGGACACGACGTATTCGTTGCGCACATCGGGGATCGCGTTGATGTCACGCACTAAAAGTTGCACGATTCCTGAGCGGTCGCGCAGGTCTAAAAACGCGATGCCGCCTAAGATTCTGCGATTGGCGATCCATCCGACGAGATGGACTCTTTTGCCGACGTCCGCTAAGCGGAGCGTGCCGTTTTCTTGGGTTCGTTCCATGGTTATTCCTCCTCGTGGCAATGGCATTCGCCCTCACCACAATGGCAATGATGTTCTTCCTCTTCGCCGAGGACTGCGTCGAGTTCCTCTTCCAAAGAGGCGAGCTTGATTTCTTTCTGTTCGGCGGTCGCGAGGTTCTTCAACTGGGCGACGCCTTTGGCGAGCTCTTCCTCGCCGACGATGAGGGCGAAGCGGGCGTTCCGCCTGGTCGCCTTCTTGAACAAGGTGCCGAGTTTCTGGGCCGCGAACGGGGTTTCGGCGCTGTAACCGAGGCAACGGATCTGCGTCGTGATCGCGAACGCGTCCTCGAGCGCTTCCTCGCCGATCGGCATGACGTAGACGTCAAGACGGTCTTCGAGTTCGTCGAATAGCCCCTCTTTTTCCATGAGGGCGGCGATGCGCTCGACCCCGATGGCGAAGCCGACGCCCGGGAGGTCCGGGCCGCCGAACTGCTCGATGAGGCCACTATAGTGGCCACCGCCGCATAAGGCGCCGTAATCGGTGCCGTCTTTGCTGGTCGCGTGGACTTCGAAGACGATCTCGCTGTAGTAGTCGAGGCCGCGGACGAGGTTCTCGTCGATCTCGTATTCGACCCCGAAATCATTGAGGATCGAAAGGGTCTTGTAAAAGCGGCTTTCGCTGGCCGCGGAAAGGTAATCTTTGATGCGAGGCGCGCCTTTGGCGATTTCCTGGTCCGCTTCGACTTTGCAGTCGAGGATGCGCATCGGGTTCAGGCGGAGGCGCTCATGGCAATCGGCGCACATATCGTCGATGCGCTCGGAGAAGAAGGCGCGAAGGGCGTCGCGGTAGGCGGCGCGGCTCTCGGCGTCCCCGAGGGTATTCACTTTCAGGCGCAGGCGCTCGAAACCGAGCATCGCGAAGGCTTGCAAAGCAAGAAGGATCGCTTCGGCGTCGGCTTCGGCCTTGTCGAGGCCCACCGCTTCGATGCCGAATTGGTTGAATTGGCGGTATCTGCCGAGTTGGGGGCGCTCATAACGGAACGCCGGTCCGACGTAATACAGTTTGAGAGGCAGATCTTCGGTCGCGTAGAGCTTGTTGCTCACGATGGCGCGCATGAGCCCCGCCGTGAACTCGGGGCGCATGGTGACCGAGCGCTCGCCCTTGTCGAGGAAGGTGTACATCTCCTTGCGGACGATGTCGCTGCTCTCGCCGGTGCCGCGGGCAAACACTTCCGTGTACTCGAGAATCGGCAAACGGGCTTCTTTGAAGCCATATAATTCGGCCATGCCGCGGAAAACTTCCTCGATCATGCGGGCTTTGGCCGCTTCGAGGCCGATGAGGTCATGGGTTCCTTTGACGGGTTGGGAATTCATATCGATTCCTCCTTAATGAGTGAGACGGCGGCATTCGCGGACCCCGTTCACCGCTTTGATCGCGGCATAGAGGTCATCGAGCACCGAAGCCGATTTGAGATAGCAAGTCATGGTGACGAGCACTTCGCCGGTCTGGCCGACGAGGCGGGCGCGCATATCGCTGACGGGGATGCTACGCATCGCCATCGTGTTGAGGATGTCGGCGACCAGATTGGGACGGTCGGCGGCCCGAACCGAGATGGCGGCCGGATAGGCCGATCCGCCGAGGTCTTCTTTCCAATGCACGGGCAGCAAGCGTTCCTCGTGGCCGCGGACGTTCGAGCAGTCCGCGCGATGGACGGTGATGCCTTTGCCCCTCGTGATGAAGCCGACGATCGGATCGCCGGGCACCGGGGTGCAGCATTTGCCGAGGGTGATGGCGATATTGGTGACCCCTTCGACGTAGACGGGGTTCTTGTCTTCGACCTGGGGATTCTTTTTGAGAATCTTCGGGGTGGTCGGCTTCCGTTTGATGCCGAGGAAGTCGAGGACGGCCCCCGCCGTCGGTTTGCGGGCGGCGATGGCCTTATATAACTCGTCGAGCGAGTCGACGTGGTATTCGTTGAACACTTTGGATTGGCTGAGCAGACGCTCCATCTCCGCCTCGTCGATGTCGGCCATCTTGAAGGCGTCGCTGGCCGATTCACGGCCCTTGCGGATGTTCTCCTCCGCCATGATTTCCTCATGCTTTGCATTGAGGAAGCGGCGAATGTGGGTGCGGGCGCCATTGGTGACGACATAATCCAACCACCGTTCGTTCGGGCCCGGAGCGGTCTTCGCGGTGCGGATCTCGCAGACGTCGCCGGTCTTGAGTTCGGTGTTTAACGGCACGAAGTTGCCATTCACCACCGCGCCGACGGCCTGATCGCCGACTTTGGTATGGATCTTGTAGGCGAAGTCGAGGATCGTCGCTTTCTGCGGCAGCTCGATGACCTTGCCCATCGGGGTGAAGACGTAGACGTTGGCCCCGAAGATATCGCTGGTGAGCGAGGACATGTATTCCTTCGCGGTCTTGGACTGGTTATCTTCGGAAAGCGAGACGAAATCGCGGAACCAGG
>CAMYXQ010000054.1 GCA_947303105.1 uncultured Caryophanales bacterium
GGTCGCCGTCACCATCTTGACGGCGGAAAGCAATCCGCAGGAAATGAAAACCGTTACCAACCTCATCGTCAATCTTTTGACTGCGAAATAAAAAGCAGCGGCTTCACCGCTGCATTCTTTCTTACTGGAGCAGGTGACGGGAATCGGACCCGCGTATCTACCTTGGCAAGGTAGTGTTCTACCATTGAACTACACCTGCGGCTCGCCTGAGCGCCCGATTATTATATAGAGAGGGTTTTTGTTTATCAAGTGGAAGAACGCGAAAGATGAGTCTATAATCGATAGGCGTCTGGAGGCGTGTTTATGGCTAGTTACAATGAGCTTGCGGAACTATTGTTCCCCGACATCAAAGAGACAATCGAAGACTTGGAAAAGAGATACCCGGCCCGGAATCTTCCCGAAGGCGCCGAGGTGACCCGTTTCGCCCCGTCCCCCACCGGTTTTCTCCACACCGGCAGTCTTTTCACTTCGATGATCGCCTTCACCATCGCCAAACAGTCCAAAGGCGTCTATTTCTTCCGTCTTGAGGACACCGACACCAAACGCACCATCCCCGGCAGCGCCGCCGAACTCATCGACCAGCTCGCCCTCTTCGGCATCAAAGCCGATGAAGGATATTATCCGGAAGGCGACGTCGGCGCCTATGGCCCTTATCAGCAAAGCGTCCGCCGCGACATCTATCGCACCGTCATCAAGGAACTCGTCCGCCGCGGACGGGCCTACCCCGACTTCTGCACCTCCGAGGATCTTGAAAAGATCCGCGCCTTCCAGGAAGCCAATAAGATTCTCCCTGGCTACTATGGCCCTTATGCCCGCGACCGCGGCTTATCCGTCGATGAGCAGATCGCCCGCATCAAAGCCGGAACCCCTTGGGTCATCCGCTTCCGCAGCGAAGGCGACCATAACGTCAAAACCTCCTTCATGGACGAAATCCGCGGCAAGATCGAACTCGCCGAAAACGATGTCGACGTCGTCATCCTGAAGTCCGATGGACTTCCCACCTACCATTTCGCCCATGTCTGCGACGATCACTTCATGCACACCACCCTCGTCACCCGCGGCGAGGAATGGATCCCCTCTACCCCCATCCACCTCGACTTGTTCGCCGCTTTGGGTTGGGAACATCCCAAATATGCCCACCTTCCGGTCATCATGAAGCTCGATCACGGCAACAAACGGAAACTTTCCAAACGGAAAGACCCCGAAGCCGCGGTGTCCTACTTCCTTAAAGAGGGCTATCCGCCCGAAGGCGTCCTCGTCTACCTCATGTCGATCGCCAACAGCAACTTTGAGGAATGGTGCATCGAAAACAAGACCTTCGACCGCACGAAATTCTGGTACTCCCTCGACAAGATGAGCTTAGACGGCGCCCTTTTCGATCCGGACAAACTCGTCTATTTCTGCAAAGAAGTCCTCGCCACCAAGTCGGCCAAAGAACTTCTCGGCCCGGTCACCGATTGGGCCCGCCTCTATCAGCCGACCCTCTACGCGGAAATCGCGCAGGATCCCGCCTATTTCGAGAAAATCCTCGGCATCGAGAAAGATCGTCCGAACCCCCGCAAGGACTACGGCAAATTCTCCGATATCGAAGCGTTGACCCGCTTCTTCTTCCGCCCCGGCTACGAAGAGCTCATCTCCGGCGAGCTTCCCTTCAATGAGAAGCATTCCAAAGAGTTCATCGCCTCCTTCCTCCGCGGCTTATCCGAAACCATGCTCTTCGGCGTGGACGAAGCCACTTGGTGGAATGGGGTCAAGGAATATGCCGCAAGCCAAGGCTTCGCCATCGCAAACCGCGACTACAAAGCCAATCCGGATGCCTATCGCGGCAACGTCGCCGACGCGGCCGAAATCCTCCGCATCGCCTTGACCGGCAGCAAACAGTCCCCCAACCTCCACGAAATCATCGATATTCTCGGAGAGAACGAGGTCAAACGCCGCTTGGTCGAACTGGCCGATCGCTTCGCCTAAATCTTGCATTATCGGGAACGAAATGGTTAAATACATTTCGCGGCCCTGTGGTCAAGCGGCTAAGACGCAACCCTCTCAAGGTTGAATCCCGGGTTCGATTCCCGGCTGGGTCACCAAACCGCATACAAAACCCGCTGAAATGGCGGGTTTTCTTTTTCCCCTCTATTGCGTACATAATCCTGTACATGTATACTATCGTTGAGGTAACAATTATGTCTGTCACAAACGCCACCGCATTAAGAAAAAACCTATTTGGCACCCTCGAAAGCGTCATTTCCAGCAACGAGCCGGTGACCATCACTTCGAAATCCGGCAACGCCGTGCTGATTTCGGAAGCCGATTACAACGCTTTGATGGAAACCGTCTATCTCATGTCGAACTCCGCTTTCATGAAAGGCTACAAGGAAGCAAAGGAGCAAGATCGCTCCACTTACGAGAAACTGGACTTGGACGAGGAATGGTAAATGTCTTTTGAAGTCCTGTTCTCAAAAAGGGCGATCAAAGATCTCAATCTCCTGAAAGCGGCCGGTCTTGGCAAAAAGGCCAAATCCCTCTGCAAGATTTTGGAGAAGAATCCGTTCCAAACCCCACCGCCCTATCAAAAACTCATCGGCGACCTAGAAGGTTCCTTTTCCCGGAGAATCAATATCCAGCATCGCCTCGTCTACGAAGTAGACAAAGAAAAACGCATCGTCTATGTCCTGCGGATGTGGACCCATTACGAATAAGAAAAAACCCGCCGATTCGCGGGTTTTTATTTTGTTTCTTCTTGGTCTTCGTTCCGGATCTTTTCTTCAGCTTGCGCGCGCATCGCGATTGTCTCCGCCAAAGCTTTTTCGAGTCCTTGGCGATCCGGGGAATCAACCGGCATCCGTTCTAATTCACTGGAGATTGTTCGAATTGAGCAATCAATGAAGAAGAATCGATATTTCTTCGTCGCCAAGGAAAGATAGGCGGCGTAGTACGGCAAACAAAGGGGCGACAAACACAAGGCAAACCCCGTCATGAAACCGATTCGGCCGTACAAAGTGATGCCTTGGATGGCAAACGCGATGAAATATCCGCCGGCGAGCAGGACGACCAAAATGACATAAAGGGGCCATGTGGCGGAGAAGTAATCCTTTTGGAAATCGCCCCGCGAATCCTTGATTGCCTTGCAATATAAGGCGTTCGCCATGCGGGCGGGCGCCTCCAACGTGCTCCGATGATACAAATTGAGGCCATATAGGCCGATTTTGTGGGCGAAGACGATAAAGAAGACGACCGTGGTCGTAATCTCGGAAATATGGGTCAGCAGACCCAATGTGGCGTTCGTGGTGAGGAAGTCCACCGCATCGAGGACGTTGCCGTTCTCATAATAGGTGACGAATTGCTCCCAAGCGGGGCCGAATTCCGGATCGACCGCGTTGGAGATAAGGTAGGACACCATCATGGCGAGGCCGCCGAGAAGGGCGCTCCAAGCGAGGGCGATGAGTCCGTTCCGTACCACGCGGAAAACCCCGAAATACGGACGGTAATAAGCTCCGTAGAGGGAGAACATCACCCGATTGGACATCGTCCCGTTCGCCGTCGGGTCGAGGATCATCATCGTCGCGGCGAAAAAGAACGGCAGGAAAATGAAAGGGATCGTGAGATAAGACGTCCACTGCCAAAAGAAGCTGAGGGCGGCCACGGGGACCGCCATGAGGAACAAGGCGAACGCATAAGGCCACCGCCTCCGCGGTTTTTTCATTTCGGCGATGACGTCGCGGGCGCGGATCCGATCAGACATGGCCGCGCTCCTTCCAGACCGCGAGGTTCTGAATGACCCGGTATAGTTCGTTACGCGATAACGATTGGATGTCGCGTCCTTCATAAGAAGAGATGACTTTCTTCAGTTTGGAGATCGGGACGAGGATCGGCGTTTTGCCTTCGTTCTTGAACGGGGTGAAGAAACAGTCGTCGTTGATGAGGACGATTCCGACCAATAGGTCGGAAGAGACATGGGTCTGCATCGAGAAGAAGCTCATCATCGCCTCCGCCTCATGAATCGGGTTGACGATGCGTTCCTTGGTGCCGTCGGCCCGGTGATAGAGCCAATAGTCGTCGAGCGGGTTGGCATCCATCGCCCCGGAGAAGTAACGGTCAAAGAGAAGATAAATATATTTATCACCGGCTAAGATGTGGTCGATGCGGATGCTGTTTTTCTCATCGACCTCGACTTTGAATTCGTTGATGAGGTAGTAATCGCGCAAATCCGCGAGGGTGCGGATCGAATGATAATAGGCTTTTTGCGGGTTCCTACGCGTGTACCAGCGCCAGAACGGGCGATAGAAAATCCACAAGCAAAAACCCACGACAATGAGAACGAAAAGAATGATCCATATGGCGAGTTTGGCTTGTTGATTCATGGGATTAAGTTATTCGGCGAAATGTTCGGCGACGGCGATGCCGAGCTCGATCATCGCCGAGAGGCCGGTCTGGCGCTCATTGGCAGTCAGAATCTTGCTATCGACGAAGGAGTCGCTGCAGGTGCAGATGGCTAAGGCCTGTTTATGAAGCGAGGCGGCTTGCTCATAGAGGGCATAGGCCTCCATTTCGACGGCGAGGACCCCGAGGTCGGCCCACCGCTTCCAAAGATGGGCGCCCCTCTCATAGAATATATCGCTGGAGAGGATGTTGCCGACGTGGTATTCAAGACCTAACTTCTCGGCTTCTTCCACCGCGGCGCGAAGCACCGGGAAGGAAGAGCAAGCGCTGTAAGTGCCATGGAGGTCGTATTCGGCCATCCAGTTCGAGTTGGTCGAGGCCGCTTGGCCGATGACGATGCTGCCGACGGGGACGTCTTTGTGATAAGAACCGCAGGTGCCGACGCGGATGATCGTCTCGACGCCGTATTCGGTGAAAAGTTCGTGGCTATAGATGCCGATGGAGGGCAAACCCATGCCGCTGGCCATGACGGAGATCTTTTTGCCGTTCTTGGTGTAGCCGGTATAGCCGAAAATGCCGCGGATCTCGGTGACGAGTTGGATGTCTTTGAGGAACGTCTCGGCGATCCAGCGCGCGCGGTAGCTATCACCGGGCATCAAGACGACTTTGGCGAATGCGCCCTTCGGGGCGGAAATATGAGGTGTGGGCATAGAGGTTCTCCTTTATTCTTCGGGTTCGGCGGTCACGGTTTCCATGTCTTCCGTGAAGATGCGTAAGAAATTGTCGGGGGTGACGGGGGTGAGCTCGCCTTGGAAGGCGATCGAGATGCGGCCGGTTTCCTCGCTGACCAAAATGGTGACCGAATCGCTGATCTCGCAGATGCCATAGGCAGCGCGATGGCGCGATCCGAATTTGCCGGTAAGCGGCCGGCTGGTCGGCGGGAAGTAAACGGAGGCGGCGACGATCTTGTCCCCGCGGATGATGACCGCGCCGTCATGGAGACGGGTGCCGGGGTAGAAGATGGTCTGGAGGAGTTCGCTGGAAACCATCGCGTCCACCGGGGAGCCGTTCTTGGAGATATCGCTGAGATCATCGTGTTTTTCGAAGGTAATAAGAGCGCCGTATTTCTGACGAGATAACGTAATGACGGCATTTTCGACCTTCTTGTACATTTCCTCGCGGTCGAAGAGCTGTTCGCCTTTCGGATGCTTCCGGTCTTTGTTGAAGAGGCGCTTCAAGGCGGGACGGCCTTTCATGCCGTTCGCCACCAGGGCGCGGATATCGGCCAGGTTGACGAAGCAGAAGAAGATGAGACCCGCCGCGAGCAAAACGAAAGCGGCGATCATCGGCAAAGTGAGGTTGAACATCCAGAAGAGAATCGCCGCGATTTGGGTCACGAGCAAATAGATGCGCGAACTCCACCGGTTGAGGAAGAGAAAACAAAACGCATCGACGATCGCGAAGGCGACGACGGTGAAGGATAGATTCAATATGGTGAGCACGGTTGCTTCAGCGGTACTAAAGTCCATAAAACATTCCCCCTTAGGGTCATTACCATAATAGCAAACAAATATTCTTCTTTGAAGAAACAACTAAACAAAGAAAAAAAGCCCAGGGCTGACCCTGAGCTTCTTTTTCGCGTTTGGTACTTTACTTATTTCGCAGCTTTTTCAAGAGCCGGGATGTCGTAGAAGGTACGGA
>CAMYXQ010000055.1 GCA_947303105.1 uncultured Caryophanales bacterium
GAAGTAATTTAAAATTCTTTGCTTTCATCTAATCAAAGTCTAACACACGATATCAATATCGGCAAAAGAGTTATAATAAATAAATGAAATATTATGACTTTAAAACCTTTGAGGAAATGTATGCTTGGCTATTAGACAATTCCATAAAAGAGACAGAATTATTCGTGAAAATCTCTCGGCAAAAACCAGAGAAATGCATTGATATATTAAGTTATTATGACGCGGTTAAGGCCGCCTTATGTTTTGGTTGGATTGATTCAACATTAAGGAACATCGATGGCGAACTTATTCAAAGATTCTCTCCTCGGAAAAAGAAATCCCATTGGACAGAAACGAATATCAAGCGTTGTATCGAGTTAGATCAAAAAGGTTTGATGAGAGAAGAAGGCAAAAGAGTTTGCCCGGCTTTTTTCTTGAGTTGTCTTCAATTTGTGGACAACTGAATTCTAATATATTATCATATTTATATGATAAAACACTCAATAAGAACCTTTAATAACAAAGAAGTTCGGGCCGTTTGGGATGACGAACAATCGATGTGGTGGTATTCCGCGGTCGATTTTATCAACATTCTCGTTGAGCCAAATTCACCAAGAAGATATTGGAATAATGTCAAAGTCAGAAATCCGGAGCTGTCACCATTTTGTGGACAACTGAAACTATATGCCGACGATGGTAAAAAATATGTTTCGGACGTCATCAACGAAGGTGGGGTCAGATTGCTTTTGACCATTATTCCATCGAAATATAAAAAGCAGATTCTGGATTGGATCGCCGGCCTGCTCGATCCCATTGACGAGCAAAGCAAACGGAAAGCCTATCAACTCTACAAAACCGATTTGATCAGCGATGAGGAAATCGGCAAAACCATATCTTTGCAAAAGATACACGCCTATCTGTTTGAGGGTTTGTATGAATTTGCCGGCAAAATTCGAACTAAGACAATCTCCAAAGGCGGATTCGTGTTCGCCAATGGGGATTATCTGCCGCAGACGCTTGCTCAAATCGATAAGATGCCCCAATCTTCATTTGATGAGATCGTCGAGAAATATGTGGAGATGAATATCGCCCACCCATTCTTGGAGGGCAATGGCCGCGCCACGAGAATTTGGCTTGATTTGATGTTTATCAAAGAGCTCAAACAATGTGTCGATTGGTCGAAAATCGATAAGAAGGATTATTTCGATGCGATGATGGAAAGCCCCAAATCCGATCAAAGAATCAAGAAAGTCCTGCAAGATGCCATGACTGACGACATCGATAATCGAGAACTCTTCATCAAAGGGATTGATACATCGTACTATTACGAGGAAGTCGAATGAGGACAAGCCGCTCCTTTTTGCCCTTTCTCGCGAAATGTTTTATATTACCCTCATGAAGCGTTTGGAATCCCAAGAAGATTATTTGGAGAAAATTCTGCAAATCTCCCAAGTCAAAGAACACGTTCACGCGGTGGATATCGCCCGGGAAATGTCCTTTTCCAAACCCTCCGTCTCGGTGGCGATGAATAAGCTCAAAGACATGGGCTACGTCGAAATCAACGAGAAAGGTTGGATCACCTTGACTTCTTCGGGATTGGCGATCGCCGAAAAGACCTTGGAAAAACATATCATCCTCACCAAGATGCTCGTCAGTTTGGGCGTCGATGAGGAAACGGCCAAAGAAGACGCCTGCCGGATGGAACACGACATCTCCGACGCGACCTGGAAGGCGATCAAAAAGCACGCCGATTATCTAGATAATAAGTAAGATAAACCCAAACAAAAGGATAAAGAGTTAGTTACGGCTAACTTTTTTCTTTACACGGGCATAGATGCGAATATAATAGGCACAGTTAGTTACGGCTAACTATTGAAGGAGGAACGGAATATGCCCATCGCGCTTGCCCCGCTCAACACGGAAATGAAAGTGGTCAAAGTCCTCGTCGATGAAAAGACCAAGAAGCACCTAGAAAGCCTAGGCATTTTGCCGAACGCCTCCATAACCGTCGTCTCTTCCGTCAATGGGGGAGTCGTCGTCGCGGTCAAAGAAGGGCGGCTGGCGCTCGACCGCAGCATCGCCAGCAAAATCCTAGTGGCATAGAAAGGAAGGAATCATGCTGAAGAAACTGGATGAATTCAAGATCGGCGAGACTGGCCGCATCACGAAGGTGGAAGGCGAGGGGCGCCTTCGCCGCAGACTGTTCGATATGGGCGTCACCCCCGGGGCGACGGTCTATCTCCGCAAAAAAGCCCCTCTGGGCGATCCGCTCGAAGTGACGATCCGCGGATATGAGCTCACGCTTCGCAAATCGGAAGCGAACTTAGTCATTCTCGAAGTGGAGGGGGAAGCCAAATGAAACGTTTCGCATTAGCCGGCAACCCCAACTGCGGGAAAACGACCCTCTTCAATAACCTGACCGGCAGCACGGCCCACGTCGGCAACTGGCCGGGCGTCACCGTCGAAAAGAAAGACGGCGTCTATAAGAAACTCGCCGAGCCGATCTCGATCATCGATTTGCCGGGTATCTACTCTCTATCCCCTTATACCAGCGAGGAAGTCATCTCCCGAAACTACATCCTCGATGAGAAACCGGATTGCGTCATCAACATCGTCGACGCGACCAACTTAGAGAGAAACCTCTATTTAACGACCCAACTATTGGAAATCGATGTTCCGGTGGTGGTCGCCGTCAACATGATGGACGTCCTCGAGAAAGCCGGGGACACCCTCAACGAGATAATCCTCGAAGAGAAACTCGGGGTCAGGGTCGTCAAGATCAGCGCCCTCGAGGAAGATAACCTCAAGACCCTCATGGAAGTGGCTTACGAGGCTTCTTCTTCACCTCGCGAAGGCCGTTCGATCCTCCGCGATGAGAATCTCAACCACCTCATCGGCGACGTGAAAATTGCCTTTAAAGGCAAAAAGGTTGAGAATCCCTTATTCCACGCGGTGAAACTCGTGGAAAACGATGAGATCGAAGCCCAGATGCACCCCGATTTGATGCCGATGGTCTCCGAGTTCAAGAAAACGATCAAAAACGAGACGTTCGGGGACGATATCGAAGCGATTATCGCCGACGACCGTTATAACTACATCGCCGACTCCTTCTCCGGAGTCATCGTCAAACACGCGGAGCCGGAGGAAAGCAAAAAGAAAGTCAAAGAGAACAAATCTGACCGCATCGACAAAGTCCTCACCCATAAGGTGTTCGGCTTATTGATCTTCGCCGTCATCCTCTTCTTGGTGTTCCACCTGACCTTCTCGGAGAACTTCCTCTTTCTAGGCGGGGTCTTCGAGCGCAAAGGCATCGCCCCGAGCTTCGAAGGAACGATCTACGAAGGCCTGTTCTGGACCGATGGCGGCATTAACTCGCCGGGGGTCATGCTGTTCAATTTCTTCGACATGTCCTTCTCCGCCATCATCGATGTGACGAAATCGGCGATGGAAACCGCCCTCGGGGTCGGCCATTGGCTGGTCGGCTTCGTCTGCGACGGCGTCATGTCCGGCCTATTCGCCATCCTCGGCTTCTTGCCGCAGATCCTTGTCTTATTCCTCTTCTTCTCCATCATGGAAGACACTGGGTATATGGCCCGCGTCGCCTTCATTTTGGACCGCATTTTCCGCAAATTCGGCCTTTCAGGCCGCGCCTTCATCCCGATGATCATGGGCTTCGGCTGCTCGGTCCCGGCGATGATCAATACCCGCACCCTGGCGGACGAGAACGAAAAGATCTCGACGATCCGCGTCATCCCCTTCTTCTCCTGCGGCGCGAAGCTGCCGATTCTGGTCGCCATCGCCGGCGGTGTCTGCGAAGTGTTCGGATTCACGCATATCGATGTGATCACGTACTCGATGTACGTCCTCGGCATCATCGCCGCGATTATCTCCGTTCTTGTCTTGCGTCACACGACTTTGAAGGGCGAAACCGCACCATTCATCATGGAACTCCCCCAGTATCACTGGCCGCAGTTTAAGTCCCTGATGATCCACCTTTGGGACAAAGCGAAGCATTTTGTGAAGAAAGCGTTCACCATCATCCTCGCCTCAACCATCATCATTTGGTTCCTCTCCAACTTCGGTTGGAACTGGCATTTGGTCGAGGATATGCAGGATTCGATCCTCGCCTCCATCGGTCAGCTTTTGCAGCCGATCTTCACCCCGCTTGGCTTCGGTTCCCAGTTAACTCCGATCGGTTGGGTGTTCGCCGTTGCCGCGATCACCGGCCTCATCGCCAAAGAGAATGTCGTCGCGACGATCACCACCTTAGGTGCCGTTGCGGTGGCCTATCTCAATAGCGGCCTCGTCGACCCGGCGATCATCGCCGCCATCGAAGCCGATGAAGAAGGCATCGCCGCGGCGACGGAGATGATCCGTGCCACAGGCATCACCTGGCAAGGTTGCATCGCCTTCATTGCGTTCAACATGCTCACGATCCCGTGCTTTGCCGCCTGCGCGACCGCTAAAGGCGAACTCAAGAAAGGCACCTTCAAGAACACCTTGGCCTTCTGGCTCATCGTTTCCTTCGTCGGGGCCTCCTTCGTTTACTGCTTGCTCTCCTGCTTCAGCGCCAACGACTTTGTTTGGGCGTTGCCGGTCACCCTCGGCGTGATTATCATCGCCGTGTCTCTATGGGTGACCTTCTATCTTCGCAACAAGAAAATGGCGAAAGGAGCCTAGAATGTTTCAAAATCCCGACACCTTATGGATTGAAATCTTGGCGATTGTTCTCATCGTCGCTTTCCTCGCGTTCATGATCGGGCGCTATATCTATAAGCGCGTCCATCACCAGCCGACAGGCGAGTGCGCCTGCTGCGCCAAGAAAAAGAACGCTTTGGTGAAGGAATATAAGAAACACTATTCGAAAGACTAAGTTGCAATAAAAGTCCCGCTAAGCGGGGCTTTTTTATAGAAATGATTGGTAAACATGGATTTGTTAAAACTTGCCAAAATGGTAAATATGCTATTGATAAAACTTGCCAAAATGGTAAATTATTAGCGTATGACATTGGCAGAATTGAGAAAACAAAACAACCTAACGCAAAAAGAAGCGGCCTCTTTGGTTGGTATCCCTTATCGGACTTACATTCGTTATGAGGAGAATCCATCTTATGCGACGAAGTTCAATTATCGGATGATTTTTTCCGAACTGGCTGAGAAAGTAAAAATCGACGAAGAGAACGGAGTTCTTTCTATTGAAAGAATTAAAGAAATCGCAGTGCCCCTTTTGAAGGCAAAAGGTATCTCGTTCTGCTATTTGTTTGGCAGTTACGCGAAAGGGACCGCCAAAAAGACAAGCGATGTTGATCTTTTGGTGGATACCGAAATCACCGGCCTAGCGTTCTTGAATCTCATTGAGGAACTCCGAGCCGCTCTGCACAAGAAAGTCGATTTATTGCGGTTGGGCGATCTTGAGCAAGGAAACCCCATCGCTCTTGAAATACTGCGGGAGGGAATCCGGCTCTTATGATTCAAAAAACCGATTTGCGCATTTTGGCTTTGATGATTGAAAAAGCCAACCGACTCATTGAAATCTGCACAAAATACAGTTTGGAACAAATCCATAGCGATTTCGTCATCTCGGATGCTATTCAATATGAGTTTGAAAAGCTTTATGAAGACAGCACGAGATTATCAATGGATTTGCGGATGTCGCATCCCGAATTGCATCTGGATGATCTGAGAGGCATTCGAAACCGAATCGCCCATGATTACGAAAGCGTAAGTCTGAAAATTCTCGTCGATACGGCGAAAAAAGACATCCCTGAGCTGAAGGAAACGCTTGAGAGATTCCTGAAAGCGAATTAAAAACGGCCACTTGGCCGTTTTCTTTATTTGTACTCAATCCAGTTGGTGATCGAATTCCAACGTCCGCCCGGATTGGTCCGAGTCAGCTTGATGCCTTCAAAGGTATAAGAGACAAGAGTGTCGAGCGAATTGGTGCGCGTCGCGACAAGGGCGGCGTCATTGATATAGAACTGTTTGGTCTCGGCGTAATAGACGCTGTCCTTATACACGGTGACGTCCATGATGACGCTCTTCTTGGAAAGATCGACCAATGTGGTGCGG
>CAMYXQ010000056.1 GCA_947303105.1 uncultured Caryophanales bacterium
ACAGATCGGCGTCTTTGAAGGCGACGACCGCGAAGATGGCCGGCAAGAAGCTGGCGAGGATGACCAAGGCCTGCAAGATGCGAGCGAGGACATCCTGGCGTTTGTCGCGATCGACGAACGCTTCATACGGGAAGCAATTCCGATAATGGAATGCGACGTGGTCCTGGCGTTTGGCAAAGGATAGGTAAAAGAGCAGCACCACTGGGAAGAGAATGAGACAGGCTAATCCAAGATAGAATCCCGCAGTATACATAATTACCTTCCTTGGAGCATCAAGGCGACGCGATCGGCGAAGTCCTCATGCCCGAATAAGTAGCTGCCGGCGACCAAAATTTGGGCACCATGGGCTAGCGCCTTATTATAAGTATCTTCTTTTATACCGCCGTCAATTTCAATAACGGGCGCGTATTTTTTAGTATTTTGAGCCAATAAAGCCTTTAATTCATCCAGCTTTTCAAGCGATCCGGGAAGGAAGGGCTGGCCACCTTTGCCCGGCTCGACGCTCATGATGAGAATGAGGTCGACGTAGGGCAAAAACGGCTCCAAAACGGAGACCGGCGTATCCGGTTTGATCGAGATGCCGGCCAGGCCACCGGCGCGATGGATGGCTTCGATCGTGGCGAAACGCAACGTCTGGTCAGGGCAGGCCTCGTAATGGAAGGTGACGATATCGGCGCCCGCCTCGACGAATTTCGGGGCGAGAACCCAGGGCTCTTCCACCATGATGTGGACATCGTTTACCATGTGGTGTTTATGGGCGTATTCTCGTACAAAGTCCAGCGAAAAGGAAACATTCGGCACAAATTTGCCATCCATGACATCGATGTGGATGAAGGTGGCGCCGGCCCGTTCGGCGCGGGCTAATTCATCGCCGATTCGCGCTTTGTCGGCGGCGAGCAAGGAGGGGCTGACCGCCGGATATGTCATACTGTGTAAGTCTTTCATCATTTCAGTCCAAAAATTCGGGAGAAAATGCCGCGTTTTTCTTTGATGGCCTCCGGGTTCGTGGCGATGTTCTCGATATCTTTCTTCATCTCATCGACGGTGTGATAACGCTCGTCGGGACGCTTACGCGTCGCCTTGATGATGATGGAATCGATGGCTTTGGGTATGCCGCCTTTTCGCGTGCTGGGAAGCGGAAGGGGTTCTTTGATCTGTTTGACCGCGACATCCTCGGCCGTGTCGGCGTTGAACGGCAACGAACCGACGACGATTTCGTAGAACATGATGCCCATCGCGTAGATGTCGGCGGATGGATTGCTTGGTTTTCCAAGCAAGATTTCCGGGGCGGCGTAATGGACCGTGCCATTGATGGCTTGGCCTTTGGCCTTTTCCCCGATGGTCGTCGAAATGCCGAAGTCGGCGACTTTGATCGATCCATCGGCCAAATAGAACAGATTGTCCGGTTTGATGTCGCGATGGACGATGCCGTGTTTATGGATGTAGGACATGCCGTTGCATAACTGCAGCATGACGCTGATGGCCTCAGGGACGCTGAGGCAATTCGAGGCGCTGAAATTGAGTTTCTCGCGGAGCGTTTGGCCGCGAATGTATTCGTTGACCATGTAGGGACGGCCTTCGATCACCCCACTGCCGTAGACTTTCACGACGTTGGGGTTATTCAACGAAGCCGCCGCGATGCATTCGCGTTCGAAACGGGCGAGGTTGCCCTCGTTTTTCATCATGTCTTCGCGCATCACTTTCAAAGAAACCGTCCGCCTTTTGACGGTGTCGTACGCTTCATACACATCGGCCATGCCGCCATGCGCGATTTTGCCGGTGATGTGATAGCGTTCATCGATGCGGTCGCCGATCTTAATCATCGCGGTCCAAGACCTCCCAATAGGCGACGCCGATGTTATCGCTTCCGCCGTGGGCATTGGCTTCGGCGATGAGGCTGGTCACTTTCTGATCGGCCCGCTCATCGGTGCACAAAATGGCGTGAATGGCGCTGTCGCCGACCTGGTTATATAAACCATCGGTGCAGCAAAGGATCCGTTCTCCCGCGTAAGGCAAGCGGGCGACGGTCATCGAAAGGGATGGGAAAATGCCCAAGGCATTCATCAAAACGTGACGTTCGGGGTGGGAACGGGCCTCTTCAGGGGTGATTTGGCCGCATTTGACGAGGTAGTTCACATAGGTTTGATCGTCGCTGATCTGGCGCATTTCCTTGCCGTTATCAAGATAGCAACGGGAATCGCCGAGGTTGGCGAGATATAAGTCTTCCCGATCTAGGAGAGCCAGGACCATCGTCGTGCCCATGCCTTTGGCAAGGGGGTCTTCTTCGGCACGGTCATAGATGAGGGTGTTGACGTGGCGGACCGTGGAGATGATCCAATGGCGGATGGCAAGTCTCCCACCGCGCGGTTTGCGTTCGAGGAACCGCTTCGAGATGTTATCGATCGCGAGTTGGGAAGCGACGTCGCCTTTATTGGCCCCGCCCATGCCGTCGCAGACCAAAAGGAGCACTTCGCCATTGGCGTTGGTCAAAACGGTCGCCCGGTCTTCGTTATTGGTGCGAACGTTGCCAACATCGGTACGAAACGCATATGTGCCGTTGTATTGGATTCGTTTCATGGCTTGCTCCTTTCATATTTGGCCCGCAGCTGACCGCAGGCGGCGTCGATGTCAGTTCCGAATTCTTTGCGAATCGTGCAATTGATGCCTCGCTTCTTCAATCGGTCATAGAAGGCGCTTATCGCTCGGTCGGATGGCCGCTGGAACGGCTTTTCGACCACCGGATTGTAGGGAATGAGGTTCACATAGGCCAGGGTTCCGCGGATCAGGTCGCTCAGCTCGTCGGCGTCTTGGATGCGATCGTTGATCCCAGCGATGAGGATGTATTCGAAGGTGACCCGTCTTCCGGCTGTCGCCTCGTAGTATTTGACCGCTTCCATCGTCTCAGCGACGCTGTAGCGTCGGGCGATGGGCATGAGCCGTTTTCGGATTTCGTCGTTCGGGGCGTGCAGCGAGATGGCCAAGTTGATTTGGAGCCCCTCGTTCGCGTACCGGCGGATGCCGTCTACGAGGCCGCAGGTGCTCACGGTGATATGGCGGGCGCCGATGGCGAGGGCGTGCGGGTCATTCGCCGTTCTCACAAATGTGAGGACATTGTCGTAATTATCGAATGGCTCTCCGGTGCCCATGACGACGATATGGGTGACGCGTTGGGCCTCTTCGGCCAAGATGCCGTTGACCGCGAGGATCTGCCCCATCATTTCATGAGGGAGGAGATCGCGGGTCTTTTTGATGAGGCCGGAAGCGCAGAACGCGCAGCCCATCGAGCAACCGACTTCGCTGGAAACGCAGACGACATTGCCATAGTCATAACGCATCAAAACGGTTTCGACTTTGGCGCCGTCTTCCATCTCAAGCAAAAGCTTGATGGTGCCGTCCGCACTATCTTGGCGGCGGAATACTTTTGGAAGAGAAAGAACAAACTGTTCTTTTAAAACCTCACGGAACCGCTTGGCGATATCGGTCATGGCGTCGAAATCGTAGACGCTTCGCTCATAGATCCACTGGAAAAGCTGCCTGGCGCGAAATGGTTTCTCGCCTAAGGCGACCATGCGTTCTTCCAGTTGAGGCAATGAGAATCCGAAGAGGTTTTCTTTCATCGATTATTTTCTTTCGGCGGAAAGCGAGGGGGAGGGGGCTGGTTTCGGGTCGGTGAGAAGCGGGGCGATGGTTTCGGGATCTTTGGCCACCACATCTTTCTTCACCATCGCGGCGAAATACATCGCCGTTTCGGCGGGTTCATGCGGGAAGCACTGCTTCTCCTCGATCAGATGAAATTCGGGGTGATTGGCCAAGAACGCGTTGATCGTGCTCCGGCCTTCTTTCTTGCTCACCGTCATGATGAGATAAATCAGCGTGCCGTTCTCCGCCACATAGGAGGCGGCGTTCTCGAGCACGGATTTTTCTTGTTCGTAGAGATCTTTCTCGCCGCTTTCCTTATGGAAATGAAGGAGGAAATCCGGCTGTTCGCGGATGCGGTCGAAATTGGTGCTCTTCGGCGAGGCAATCACGAGGTCCTGCGGGCGAGAGATGGCCGCCTGCATGGAGTCGACCGGGGCGGCGAAGAAATTGACATTCTTCAGTCCTTTGGCCCGGATCCGCTTGGAAACGCCGACGAACGGCTCGATGGCGGGGACGCCCAAATTGATGCCGATGCGGTCGCCGTAATGCTCGATGACTTCGTAGAGCAAGGAGGGGTCATCGTTGCCTTGATACACCAAAAGCTCTTTTGGCTCATCGATGGTGTATTTGTCGATCAAAAGTTTGATGCCCGGCTTTTCGGCGAAGAGGCGGCCTTTTTGGAAGTCGGCCAATTTGCGGACCGGGGTCTTGCCGCGATAGGAAAGGATGTCCGGCGCGGCGGTCGCGACGAAGTCGTTGCCCGAAGCGATGAGCTCATCGGCTTTGAGAGGCTCACAAACGCGTAACCAAGCGCATACGGGAAGGGCGTTTTTGCGGAGCATCTTGTAGGTGGTGCCGTAGCCGAAACTCTGCCAGATTTTGAGCACCCATTCCGGGGTGTTGTAACGCAAGGAAAGATAGTGGTTCGAGGTCCGCGGGATCGAATCGGGGATCAAAGGTTCTTTCTCGTTGACCTTATTCAAAAGGGGTTCGGCAATCGCATACTTCTCGGCGCCGAAACGGTCGCGAAGCGCGGCTTTGACGATGTCCGCGTCGATGTATTTCACAAAGTGAATATCGCCGAGGACCAAGGCGAGATATCGTTTTTCTTCGGTGTCCAATCCCTCAAGCGGGTTGGTGAGATATTCGAAAAGAAGGTGATGGCGGAGCTCGCATCCGACCAACGCGGCGACGACATTGCGATAAGGTTGCTTGGCCTGGTCGCCCTTGAACACTTTCTTGAGCGCCTCGGCAAAGGGGACATCGTTATCGATGATGTCCGAGAGAATGGAAAGCGATAAATCTAATTCTTCCATGTTGCTCCTCCTTAGTTCTTGTCCTTATCGAACGGTTCCGGGTTGGCGGCGTCGAGGGCGTCTTCCATCCCGGCGAAGACATCGCCGAGATACACGTCCTCTTCGTCGTGATCGTGGTCGCATTCGTCCTCATCCTCGTCTTCCCCGACGTTGACGATGTTGCTTTCGGTCAGATAGAGGGGGTAATCGTCGTTGACGAGTTTGAAGGCATCGTGTTCGTGGTAGTACTCAAAGTGGATTTCGATATGGATGGCGAAATCCTTGAGGGTCTGCATGATGTATTGGGCCACCATTTCCTGGTGCGGTTCGTAACGTTCCTCGGCCCGGACGATGACCAAGATATTCCACGAGGTCTGCTCGACCCCTTTGTGGAAAATCATCGAATAGGGTGCGTAGAAATTGATTTCGTCTTCTTCGCATTCGAAGGCTTGCGCAAGGTTCTCAGTGTGCTCGCGGCTGTAGCGGCCAACGACGAACTGGTCGAGGCCAAGGATGGAAATGGTGATCATAATTTTTCTCCAAGCAAAAATTATAGCAGTTTAGTAATCGAGTGGGTCGATATTAATAGAAATATCGATGCCTCCTTTGCCAGCGAACTGGCGGGTCAACGAGAGAATATAGTCGCAAATGCCGTCCCGTTTTTTGAATTTCACCAGCAAAACCCGTTTGAATTTGCCGTCCCCCATCGCATAGAACGGGGTAATCGGGCCGAGGAGGGAAACGTCCTCGAAGTCCTGCAAATCGATGAGACGCTTGAAGTCCAAGCTCGCCTCGATGGTGCGTTCCTCGGATTTTCCTTGGAAGGAGAGCAGAGCCAAATAGACATATGGCGGATACTTCCCCATCTTGCGTTCTTGCATCTCGCGGAGGAAGAAGGATTCGTAATCCTGAAGCGCCCCATAACGGATCGCGTAGTGATTCGGGTTGTAGGTTTGGATCATCGCCGTGCCCGTGTCCGCGCTT
>CAMYXQ010000057.1 GCA_947303105.1 uncultured Caryophanales bacterium
CATGGGTACGGGATGCAAGCGACATCCCGTCCCGCATACATCGCAAAGCCCACCGTAATCAGGGTTCCTGACATTTTTCCCGCCTCTCCGACGATGGTTAAACTGGATAGTCCGGCGATGATGCGATTCCGGGCCGGGAAACGATGCGGACGCGGCTCGGTTCCGGGTGGATATTCGCTGAGAATGAGCCCATTCACTTTGATGCGATTATATAGGTCCCTAGATGTCGATGGATAAGGCACGTCAATGCCCGATCCGAGGACGGCGACGGTCTTTCCGTGGTTCTTCAAGGCGGTCTCCGCCGCAGCCGCATCAATACCGCGTGCGAGCCCGCTGACAATCACATATCCGCGGTCCACGATTTCCCGCACGAAATACTCCGTTGTCTCAAGTCCATAAGGCGATGCGTCTCGGCTTCCGATATAGGAAACGCAACGATCCACATCGGAAACAAGTGAGATATCCCCGTAGTAATAAAGAACAATCGGGGTCTTGGGAACGGATCTTAGAGATTGGGGATAATCATCATCCACGATCGTTGTCGTTTTGCACCGCAACGAGGACGTCAATCGTTTGATTTCCTCATCGCTCAGATCTTCTTTGCGGACCATCGCCGCGTGCATCGCATCGAAGTCGCCCTCATATTTGACCGACAGGGCGACGAGAATGTCATGTGCCTTCATAAAAAAAACTACCTCCATATAGAGATAGTCATTCACTTCGTCTTTTTTACCTAAAACAGGGTCAATTGTCTCTGATAATAGGCGGCAACGGGTTTGAAGCTCTTGCGATGGACCCCGGGAATCGGGCCATATTGGTCGATCGCGGCCAGATGTTCAGCCGTTCCATACCCTTTATGTTTGGCGAACCCGTATTGGGGATATTGCTTATCAAGTTCTTCTAGGTAATGGTCTCTGCTCACTTTGGCTAAGATCGAGGCCGCGGCGATATTGAGGCACTGGGCATCCCCTTTGACCATCGCGATGACGGGAACGTCCATCGCTAAAGGCATCGCGTCGGTGATGATGAGGTCATATTTCGTTTTAATTTGCGATAGAGCCATCCTCATCGCCTTTTTCGTCGCCTGATAGATATTGACCGCATCGATCTCCTCCGCGGGCACAGAAGCGATGCCATAGCCGAGCGCGTGGGCTTTGATCTCCTCGAACAAAGCCTCCCGTTTCTTGGCGGTCAGTTTCTTAGAGTCATCGATATCCGGGTTTTCGTAATCAGGCGGGAAAACGACCGCCGCGGCGAAAACGGGGCCCGCCAAAGGGCCGCGTCCCGCTTCGTCGACGCCGGCGATGAGCCGAACCGTCTTGCTATAGAACTCTTTTTCTTTAGTCAGCATCCGCCGTCTCCAAGGTAACGGGACCGAGAATGCCGTCCTGATATTCTTTTAATAAGATAAAAGCGGCCTTATCGCCATCCGGCTCCCCGCCTTTTAAGAGGAAACCGCGTTCTTTGGCGATGATGCGAAGGGCTTCTTCGTTCGTGATATCCGCCAAAGAGGGGATCGGATAACGGCCGCCCAAAATGGTCGGGTAATCTTTCCGCAGCAAATCGAGGAGATAATCCGCCAAGGCATGGATCGGAAGGACCTCTTCTTTGATCGAACCGGTCAAGGCGAGGTGAATCGCCTCTTCCTCGGTCGGGTAATTCATCGGCAAAATGCCTGGGGAGTCCAACAGGACGAAAGAAGAGGGCAACTTGACCCATTGCTCGGCCCGGGTCACTCCGGGGCGATTGCCGGCCTTGGCGACCGCTTTGCCGGCCAAGTTATTGATGAGGGTGCTCTTGCCGACGTTCGGCACGCCGACGATGCATAGACGGATCGGCTGCGGTTTCATGCCGATGCGTCTTTCTTTCTCGCGTTTCTTTTCGACGAGAGCAATGCCTTCTTTGGCAAAATATTCAACCCACTTTTCCGTTTCCTTCGGATCGGCCAAATCGGTCTTGGATAAGAAGACCAACCTTCCTTTTCCTTCGGAAAGTTCATGCAGAAGCGGGTTTCTCGAACTATGAGGGACCCGGGCGTCCACCACTTCGACGACGAGGTCGACGGCCTGCATGAAAGAACGCAAGGCGTTGAGGGCTTTGCGCATATGGCCGGGAAAATAATGGACGTTCTTCTGCTGATTCATCGAATTGATTCTACACTACGGAAGGGGAAACGGGGAATGAAAAAGGGCCCAAACGGGCCCTATTCGTCGGAAGGTTATTTCTTCGGTTCGACTTCTTTGATACGAGCAGCCTTGCCAGAGAGACCACGCATATAGAAGATGCGGGCACGACGGACCTTACCATGTTTGACCACTTCGATCTTCTGGATCGACGGGGCGTTCACCGGGAAGGTGCGTTCGACACCGATGCCACCGCTGATCTTGCGGACGGTGAAGGTTTCTCCAACCCCATCGCCACGGCGCTTGATGACAACGCCTTCGAAGACCTGGATGCGTTCCTTCTTGTTCTCGATGATGCGGACGTAGACCTTGATGGTATCGCCACCCTTGAACTCAGGAATGTCGGTGCGAATCTGACGGGCGGTAATCTCTTTCACGATATTGTTGTTCATGACGTTACCTCCTTTGGGAAATTCTTTCTTAGCAGGTTCACATCGACTTCCGGATGGCGGAACGTGCGCAGCGCCCTGACGGACGCAAGAAGTATCATACGCGAGAGCCACCTTGTTTACAAGGACAAACGAATTTATGTAAAAAAGCGGCACCCGTTGTCTATCTAATGGTAGGAGGGGAGAAAATGCACATTTCTCATCTCTCGGGTCCCGCTCTCCCTATGAAGAGGCGCGGACAATGCGGAAGCTCATCAAGATTGTCTTGGTGGCTGCGCTGTGTCTGTGGCTTTTAGTAGGGTGGTAAGGAAAACCCTAGCGCGAAGCTAGGGAATCCTTACAACGACCCCATTGTAGACCAACCCCGCTCGCGATGCAAGAGCGGCAACTTCGCCTGCGGGGTCTACAATGTGCAATAAGTCCTCAATATGAGGACTTTTTTGTTGCTTTACCGTTTCTTGGACTCAAGGTAATGTCTGCGATTTTCCATCACCTTTTCGACAGGGATATGTTGGAAGGTGACCGCGTCGACATAAGGGGAAACATCCGCTAATTGATCAAGGGTTTCCACCGTCCAACAATTGACGATTCCGCCATGCTTGCGGTAACGCTGAACCCACTTGTCTTTGACCTGGGTGATTTCCAAATCCAAGGACTCGAATTTGTTGCGGAAAATGCGAACCCAATCCTTCTTTTTTAACATGAGCAACTGGCGTTCGAAACGACCCTTCCCGAAGCGAGCGAGAGCGCGAGGGTCAAAGCAGATGACGGCGATCTTGGAAGGATCCTTGATTTGCTCGAGGATTTTCTTTGTTGCGTCCGCGACTTCATTGTAGTTTTTATTGACGACTTTCATCTCCACAACGATAAGGACTTTTTCCTGGTTCAGATCGAGCACTTCTTGGAGGGTTGGGATCTCGCCGCCGTCATGGAGGCGATACCCTTCTTTGATCTCTTTTGAGGTCAGTTCTTCGATATGCCCTTCCTTGCCGGTCATGCGAAGAAGATCGCTGTCATGGCAGACGAACAAAATGCCGTCTTTGGACAGGTGGACATCGAGCTCGAACGCCATGTTGTGCTCGATGGCGTTTTCAAACGCTTTCATGCCGTTCTCGCTCCGCGTTTCATCGTGCAGTCCGCGATGGCAGACGCCGAGATAGAATTGCTCAGGATAATATTTAAAACCGTGTTTCATGCTGAATACCTCGCCATTGAGTATAACCCCAATCCAACGGATTATCATTTTCTATTCATGTAAAGCAAATTCGCTTGACAGGTTCTATATGCCTGCGTAGTATATGTACGCACCAAGTGCCACCCAAGTATATAAAGGAGACAAAACCATGTCCGTCAAAATCAGATTGACCCGCATCGGCCGCCACAAAGATCCGTTCTACCGCATCGTCGCCGCCGATAGCCGTTTCGCCCGCGATGGCCGCTACATCGAGCAGATCGGTACCTATGATCCGGCCCTCGGCATCGAGAAAGCCGAAATCAACGAAGAGCTCGCCCTCAAGTGGCTCAACAGCGGCGCCACCCCGAGCGATTCGATCCGCGCCATGTTCACCAAACACGGCATCATGGCCAAATACGTCGAAGGAAAAAAGGCTGCTAAGAAGGAAAGCAAATAACAATGGACTTTGAGAACATCATCCATACGCTCATCGACCCGCTCGTCGAGAAGCCGGAGAAGATCGTCATCAAAGAACTGTCCGGAGGCGGCAGAAAAGACGTCACTCTGCTCATCATCGCAGAAGATGACGACACCGCCCGTTTGATCGGGAAGCGCGGCGCCGTCGCGAATGCCCTTCGCGAGGTGATTGGCATTGTCGGCAAAGCCGATAACAGCAATCTGCGCATCCACCTGAAATTCGAAAGCTTCTTAGAGAAGGAGAACGACGCCGAATAAGGCGCCGTTTTGCTTTCGATGGGCTATATCCGCGTCGCGGAAATCCGCAAGACCTTCGGCCTCAAAGGCGAGGTGCTTTGCTATTCTTTGACTTCTTTCCCGAAGCTTCGCTTCAAGAAAGGGCAGAAGTTCTTTTTGAACAAAGACGGAAGCGAGGAACGGCTCGAAGTCACCCTCCATTCCTTCCGTCCCTCTGACGATTACGTCTATCTCGGCTTCGAGGAGTTCCCCTCGATCGAAGCCGTCACCCCCTACCTCCATTTCTACGTGGAAATGAGCGAGGAAGACGCCCCGCTTCCCAAAGATTACGTCCGCCTCACCGACTTATACGCCTGCAAGGTGTATGATGAGGAAGGCAACGAACTCGGGCAAGCCAAGCAGCTCCTCGAGAACGCCACGACCCCCTCCCTGCGCGTCGGCCGCCAAGGCGAGAAAGATTTCTTCGTCCCCTGGCTCCGCGACGTGTTCATCAAAGATGTGGACATCGAGCATCATCGCATCGTCATCCACGTCATCCCCGGAATGCTATCATGAAAATCACCATTTTGACTTTATTCCCCGAAATGTTCGAAGGCGTCTTCTCCGCCTCGATTTTGAAGCGCGCCCTCGGAAAGGGCGTCGCCGAGATCGAGATCAAGAACATCCGCGACTACACCAAGGACAAATACGGCCGCACCGACACCCCGCCGATCGGGGGCGGAGCCGGCCTCATCCAGAAGTGCCAGCCGATCGTGGACGCCATCAAAGACGTCAGAGGGAATAACAGTCATGTCGTCCTCTTCTCGCCCCGTGGCGAGGCTTATAACGAAGCGAAGGCGAAAGAATACGCCAAACTCGACCACCTCGTCCTCGTCTGCGGCCATTACGAAGGCGTGGACGAACGGGTGAACGCCTATTGCGACGAGCTCCTCTCGATCGGCGACTAGATCCTCACCGGCGGCGAGATCCCCGCGATGGCGGTCGCCGATTCGGTCATCCGTCTTCTAGACGGGGCCATCACCGGGGAATCCTTATCGGACGAATCATTCAATGAACCGTTATTAGAATATCCCCAATACACCGAACCGTATGACTACGAAGGCGAGAAGGTGCCGGATATCCTCTATTCCGGGAACCATGAGGCCATCGCCAAGTGGCGCCGCCTCCAAGCCCTGAAACTCACCAAGAAATACCGGCCCGATCTCTTCGCCCAGCTTGAGTTATCCAAACAGGATCTCAAACTGCTCAAAGAAGACGAGGAAGGCATCCGGCCGAAATGGGAAAAGGACGCCTTGGAGAAGGGTAAGAAATTCATCAAATAAAAAGACGCCAAATGGCGCCTTTTTTGTTACATTCCTCCGAAGCGGCCTTTGCCCGACTTCTGATATTGTTTGAACTGCTTCATCA
>CAMYXQ010000058.1 GCA_947303105.1 uncultured Caryophanales bacterium
AAAGAAGGGCGAATAACGGGGTGCTGGCCACCGCCAAATTGAGTTCCGCCTCTAAAGAGGCGCCATATTCGCCGGCTGCCCGGCCGTTCTCCAAGGATTTAAGGGCTAAGTCGCGGAGAGCCAAAAACTCGGCGTAGAGGCCGTCGTTCGCATTCTTGATGTAAATCTCGGTGACTTCGGGGAAGCGCTCAAGCTGCGGGCTCTCGAGTTTCTGGCCCGGCAACGCGAAATACACTTCCTCCATCGTGAAGGAAAGGATCGGGTTATAAAGGAGGCATAGATCATGCCCTAAACGGTATAAGACGTATTGAACCGCTTTGCGGCGCGGCGAATCGGCCTTCTCGCAATAGAGAATGTCCTTGGCGAAATCGAGATAGAACGAGGAAAGGTCGACGAGGAAGGCGCCCATCTTCGCGTTCGCTGAAGCGAAAGCGTAGTTGTCATAGTCCTTCCGGACGTCGCGGATGATGCGTTCGAGGTTGGCCAAAGTCCAGACGTCGATCGGCCAAAGTTTCGGCGCTTCCGAAGGAATCTCGTATTCTTTCTCGCCATCTTGGAGGTTTCCGAGGATGAAACGGAAGGTGTTGCGGATCTTGCGGTACTGTTCGCTGATGGTCTGGATGATCGACTCGCTGATGCGGACGTCGGCCTCGTAGTTGACCGAGGCGGCCCACAAACGCAGGATATCCGCGCCGAACTGGTTGGCGACCTTGCTCGGGTCGATGCCGTTCCCCGCCGATTTGCTCATCTTCTGCCAGTTCTCGTCCATGACCCAGCCATGGGTGACGCAGGTCTTGAACGGGGAGACGCCGCCTACGGCGACTGAAAGGATGAGGGAGGCGTTGAACCAGCCACGATATTGGTCGTTGCCCTCCAAATAGAGGTCGCTCGGGTATTTCATGCCCCGTTCGCGGAGGACGCCGTTCCAAGAGGAGCCGCTGTCGAACCAAACATCCATGATGTCGGTCTCTTTGACGAAGCGGCCGTTCGGGGAACGCTCGCTCTTGAATCCGGGCGGGAGCAATTCTTCGACGGAGTGGGTCCACCAGGCGTTGCTGCCCTCGGCCGCGATTATATCGCGGATATGGGCGAAAACATCCTCGCGGACGATCGGGGTTCCGTCTTCTTCATAGATGATGGGGATCGGCACGCCTCAGGCTCTCTGGCGGGAAATGCACCAGTCGAGGCGGTCTTTGACCATGTTGACCATCTTCTGCTCGCCCCAGGCCGGCTTCCACTCGATTTCGCGGATGGCGGCCAATAGTTTCTCGCGGATCGGCTCGATCGAGCAGAACCACTGAGGGGTCGCCCGGAAGATGATCGGCTTATGGGTCCGCCAGTCATGGGGATAGCTGTGGACGATGTCGATTTCTTTGAGCATTTTGCCGTTCGCGGCAAGGAGTTCGACGACCTTGTTGTTCGCGTCTTCATAGAAGAGGCCGTTGACGGGATCGCCTTCGAATGTATGGAGCACGCCCTGCGCGTCGACCGGGCAGAACGGTTTGATGCCGTATTTCTGGCAGACGTTGAAATCATCGATGCCGTGGTCGGGGGCCGTATGGACGCAGCCGGTGCCCGAATCGTCGGTGACGAAGGGGGCGACCAAGATCTTCGAACGGCGCTCCGGATATAAGGGATGGATGGCTTCCCCGCCCTCGAGTTCCTGGCCCTTGAACGATTTGATCAATTCGCAGGTCTCGAAACCGATAATCTCTTTTAGAGATTCCTTCATCGATTTAAGGAAGACGAAGTCGCCTTTTTCGGTATGGAAATAGCCATATTCGAACCGCGGATTCAGGGTGATGGCGAGGTTGGCGGGAATCGTCCACGGGGTCGTGGTCCAGATGATGATCTTCGCGTCTTTCGGGAGGAGGCCGTTGCTTTCGGGGAGATCGAAGGCGACGTACATCGTCCGGGCTTCGACGTCCTGGTACTCGACTTCCGCTTCGGCGAGGGCGCTTTCGGAGCTCGGGCTCCAATACACCGGCTTGACGCCTTTGTAGATGAGGCCCTGCATCGCCATCGAGGCGAAGACATCGATCTCGCGGGCCTCGAATTTCGGATCGAGGGTCACGTAGGGGTTCTCGTAGTCGCCCAAGCAGCCGAGGCGATGGAATTGGTCGCGCTGACGGACGACTTGGGTCCGCGCGTATTCCTCGCATTTCTTGCGGAACTCGGCGACGGAGATCTTTTTGCGGTCCACGCCGCTCTTGGTGACCCGGACTTCAATCGGAAGCCCATGGGTGTCCCAACCGAACACCATCGGGGTTTTGTACCCTTCCATGTTCTTCGAACGGAGGACGAAATCTTTTAGGAGGCGGTTCAGCATGTGGCCGCAATGGATGTCGCCGTTGGCGTAAGGCGGCCCATCATGCAGGCAGAAAACGCGTTCTTCGCGAACGTCGTTCATCTTTTCGTAGAGTTTGATGTCTTTCCAACGTTCGAGCATGACCGGCTCCTTGTTGATGAGCCCGGCCCGCATCTCGAATGCCGTCTTCGGCATCAATAACGTATCTTTGAGCGCCATAATGTTTCCTCCAAAAGAAAAGCGTCCACCCAAGGACGCTTTCACGCGGTACCACCTTAGTTCGGGACTTTGTCCCGCTCTCACGGATCCGTTAACGGGGATCAGTCGCCGCCCCTACGATCGGTTCAGGGCGGGGCTCGGGAAGGGATGGCCTTTGGCGTGCCCCGTTCTCATCCAAGGGGCTCTCTCAATTTTGCTACTCGGTCGTGTCTTCCGTCTTCGCAATGGGTAATATAAACGAATTATTTCGTTTTGGCAATCAGAACCCGAAGGGCTCGTCATCGCTTTCGGAAGCGTTCTTCGCTTCTTCTTCGCCGTATGTTCCCTTGAGGAAGTCCGGCAATAGCGACTTGGTGAGGTCTTCTTCCTCGGGGCTGACCTTGGCCGCCTGTTCGACGTTCTGGCGGACAAGGGCCTGCTGGGTATCCTCGGCCCCGTGGCCAAGCTGGCGCGGATCGCGCGGAACGGTCACTTCGGGGACGGAGATGAAGTCATAGTCATCGGGGAAGTCGCTGGCGATGACGGAAACGATGATAGAATCATCGAGTTTCTGGTTGATGGAAACGCCGAACTTGATGTCGATCGCGCCGCCGGCCCGCTCATTGATGCGCTGGACGCATTCCTGGGCTTCGTAAAGGGTGACGTTCTTGCCGCAAGTAACGGCGCAGATCGCTTTGCGGGCCCCGCTGATGGAAGCTTCCAAAAGCGGGCTGTTGATGGCGTCCTCGGCCGCTTCTTCGGCTTTGTTTGGGCCGGTGCCGGTCCCGTAGCCGATGAGGGCGATGCCGCTGTTCTTCAAAGTCGACTTGACGTCGGCGAAATCCAAGTTGATCAACGCCGGCAACAAGACGAGGTCGGCGACGGTCTGGACCGAACGGGCCAAGACGAGGTCGCTGTCGCGGAAGGCGCGGTCCACCGGGATGTTGCCGGAAGACATGAGCAGTTTGTCGTTGCTGACGATGATGATCGAATCGACCGCCTCTTTGAGGGCGTTGAGGCCATTGATGGCGTTGGCGATGCGCTTCTTGCCTTCGAACCCAAAGGGTCGGGTGACGATGGCGACGGTCAAAGCGCCTTCTTCCTTGGCGATTTTGGCGATGATCGGGGCGGCTCCGGTTCCGGTGCCTTTGCCCATGCCGGCCGCCACGAAGACCATGTCCGCGCCACGGACGACATCGCGGATTTCCGCCTCGCTGGCTTCCGCCGCGGCGCGGCCGATGTCCGGGTCGCCTCCGGCGCCGAGGCCTTTGGTCACTTCGTCCCCAAGGACGAGGCGATGCGGGGCCTTCGAGGTCGAAAGGGCCTGTTTATCGGTGTTCATGACATAAAATTCGATGTTCTGGATGTTCTCATCGATCATGCGGTTCACGGCATTGTTGCCGGCTCCGCCGACGCCGATGACGATGATCCGGGCCACTGGCTCGAAGTTGTCGAGATCTTGAGTGTTGTTGTCGTAGGCCATGGGATTCCTCCTTTTAGTGGTCGCGGCTCAGGTTGCCGACGCCGCTGGATGTGCTTTCGGTCAGCGCACCGCGCTGGGTGCAGCTGGAGATGATGAGCCCGACGAGGGATACGTAGCGCGGGTCGCGGGCTCCGGCGACCTTGGGCATGAAGCGCCTGGGCTCGTGGGCGCCTAGCCCGGGGGCGATGAGTTTCTCGATGCCGAACAGTTTGCTGCCGCCGCCGATCAGAAGGGCGGGGAGGGTGAGGATGAACTGCTGGTTATTGACGTTGCTGGCTTGGAGCGACGGAGCGAGCAATTGCTCGAGGGCGCCGGACAAGTAGCGGTTGAACTCTTCATAGAAGCTGGCGATGATCGAGTTCAGATGCTCCTGGAAGTACTGCACTGGGCGGGCATCGCCGCTTTCGATGGTGATGAGGGGCACTTTATATTCGCGCTCGCGCTGGTCGTAGCCGTAGACGCGCTTGATCGTCTCGGCTTGTTTGGTCGTGATGTTGAGCTGCTCGGCGATCATGTCGGTCAGGAAGGCGTCGCCGCGCGGGATGCTCACAGAGGCGAAGAAGTTGTTGTTGCCGACGAGCGACAAAGTCGTGTTGCGGGCGCCGATGTCGACGAGGATGTAGCTCGGGGTGTCCTTTTCCTGGGCGCCGATGAGGAGCGAGGCGCAGTAAGGCGCGACCTCATTGCCCATGATATGGAAGCCGGCTTGCTCGACGACCGAGCGATAGGCGCTATAGATCTCGGCCGGGATGGCATGGATCTTGGCCTGGACCGATAAGCGGTCGCTGTGCTCGTAGAGAGGCGGGTTGGCGAAGAGGCGTCCGCCGTCGATGGCGAAGAAGTCGGGGACGATGTCGATGACTTTCTGGCCCTGAGGGACGGTGCCGCGGCGCCATAAGGCATTGTGGATGTTGCGGATATCGACGTTGTCGATAACGGAGTTCGGGGAGACAACCGCCGTCTCGGCGTTGCTCTGATAGATCTTCAGGCCGTTGGGCGGAAGAATGAGATAGACATCCTGAATCGAGGTCTTGGCGCGGAGTTCGTCGTCGCCGAAGTCGGCAAGCCCGGCGATGATGGCGCGGAGCCTTTCGGAATCGACGATCTGACCGTTGGCGATGCAGCCGCGGCAATCGCGTTCCGCGACGGCGTAAAGGATCGGGTTCTCGTTGACGGCCGAGCCGATTGCCAGCTTGACGGTGTCCGCTCCGATCTCGAGGATGGTTACGTTTTTGGTGCGTTTGGTTTCCATAAATCTTTTCTATTCTAGAATAGAAGCGAAGAAGAAACAATCATGTTTTGAGAGAAAATTCGCAGTTTTTTGGTAGTTCGATGAAAAAAGAGACGCGGCACCATCCGACGTCTCTTCCTCTCGTAATGCGTTCCGACAAAGGGGGAAGGGAACGCAGATCAGACCATTTGGGTCCCTTATAAGGTCAAGGGAACGACGATCGCCACCACGAGGACGACGAAGAAGAAAAGGGCGAAGGCCAAGCGACGGCCGATGAATAAGTTCCGATCTTTTCTCGTTTTTTCTAAGCGATCTCGCATGGCTTACCTCCTTTCTATGGCCCGCAACTTGGCGCTGGCGGCGCGATGGTTGGCGAGCAATTCTTTTTCGCCGGGCACGATGGGGTGCCGGGTCAAATCGTTGTATTGCGGCTTGGAATCCTCTTTGAGGAAGGGGGCGTTTCGGCTGCCGATGACTCTCGTCAGACCGCGGAACGTCTGTTTGACGATTCGGTCCTCAAGGCTATGGAAGGTGATCACGGCGATGACCCCGCCTTCTTTAAGCATGCCAGG
>CAMYXQ010000059.1 GCA_947303105.1 uncultured Caryophanales bacterium
GGAGGTTGTAGACCCGTTTGCTGCCAGCCATCTCGTGGAGCCCGTCGATGTTTTGGGTCAGGATGGCGATATCCCCACCGCGCTTCTCATATTCAGCTAAAGCAATGTGGGCGGCATTCGGTTTCGCGTCAGGGTAAACCATTGACTGCCAATAGAACTCATAGAAACGTTCCGGGTGCTCGAAGAAATAAGTGCGAGAAAGCAATGTCTCGTAGGAAACTCCGTACCGTTGTTTTGTCCGGAACAAACCTTCCGGCGAACGGAAGTCGGGAATTCCCGATGCCGTCGACACCCCCGCACCGCCCAAAAAGACGATCCGTTTGGCTTCGGCGATCGCTTGTTTCGCTTTCTCGATTTCGTTCATGGCAAATCCCTCACTAATCATATACGAAATCATTCCCAACCGCGATTGGCTTTGTTCGAATGAATCGATTCTATGCGCCTTTTTGGTGGGAAATTATCGAATCTATCGATAAATTCTCATCTTTTCGCTTGGTGAATGATCGTTCACTTCTCGTTGCTTTCGCCGTGGGCGTGTGTAATAATACAATGTACATTCGAGCGGCTTTCATACGGGAACTCTTCTTGTGGAAGGCTGTCTCTAGGAGGAAATATGTCAAAAAAAGTCGTGCTTGCCGGTGCTTGCCGCACCCCGATCGGTAAAATGGGCGGTGCTCATTCGACCACCCCGTCCGCTGATCTCGGCGCCCTCGTCATTCGGGAAGCGATTGTCCGCGCTGGTTTGAAACCAGAGCAAGTCGACGAAGTCCTTATGGGTTGCGTCATCCAGGCCGGTTTGGGCCAGAACGTCGCCCGCCAGGCTTCCATCAAGGCCGGGTTACCCGTTGAAACCCCGGCTGTCACCATCAACGTCGTCTGCGGTTCCGGTTTGATCTGCGTAAATATGGCCGCCGCCCTCTTCCAGTCCGGCGAAGCTGACATCGTCGTCGCCGGCGGCGTCGAGAATATGTCTCTCGCCCCCTACGCCCTCGAAAAGGCCCGCTACGGCTACCGCATGGGCAATGGCCAGCTCGTCGACCTCATGATCAAAGACGCCCTCTGGGATGCCTTCAACAACTATCACATGATCAAGACTTCTGACAATGTGGCCGCGCAATGGGGTCTCACCCGCGAAGAACTCGATGAGTTCTCCCTCCGCAGCCAGCAGAAGGCCGAAGCCGCCATCAAGTCCGGCGCCTTCAAGAAGGAAATCGTTCCGGTCGAAATCAAATCGAAGAAAGAAACCATCGTCTTCGACACCGACGAAGGTCCTCGCTTCGGCATGACTATCGAAAACCTCGCCAAGCTCCGCCCGATCAATCCGGATGGTTTCACCACCGCCGGCAACGCCAGCTCCATCAATGATGGTGCCGCCGCGATCGTCGTCATGAGCGAAGAGAAAGCCAAAGAACTCGGCGTTAAGCCGATGGCCACTTGGGTTGGCGGAACTCTCGGCGGCGTCGATCCGTCCATCATGGGCGTCGGCCCGGTCGCCTCGACCCGCAAACTTCTCAAGAGACTCGGTCTCACCATCGAAGATTTCGATCTTTACGAAGCCAACGAAGCGTTTGCCGCTCAGTCGGTCGCCGTCGGCAAAGAACTCGGATTCGACCCGAACAAACTCAACGTCAATGGTGGCGCGATCGCCCTCGGGCACCCGGTCGGTGCCTCTGGCTGCCGTATCCTCGTCACCTTGCTCCACGCCATGGAAGCGCGCGACGCCAAGCGCGGTCTCGCGACTCTTTGCATTGGCGGCGGTATGGGTTGCTCCTGCGTCGTCGAACGCGAATAGGTAACAAAGGGACTTTTAGTCCCTTTTTATAAATTTGGAGAATAACAATGGGATTTGTTAACTACGAGGTGAATGGAGCCGTTGCTACCATCACCATCAACCGCCCGCAAGCCCTGAACGCCCTCAACTCGGCCGTTCTCGATGAGCTCAATGCCGTTCTCGATGGCATCGATCTCTCCGCGATCCGCGCGGTCATCCTCACCGGTGCGGGTGACAAGAGCTTTGTCGCCGGCGCCGACATCGGCGAAATGTCGACCCTTTCCAAAGCCGAAGGCGAAGCGTTCGGCAAGAAGGGCAATGACGTCTTCCGCAAAATCGAAACCCTCCCGATTCCCGTCATCGCCGCGGTCAATGGCTTTGCCCTTGGCGGCGGAAACGAAATCGCGATGAGCTGCGACTTCCGCATCTGCGCCGACACCGCCATCTTCGGTCAGCCCGAAGTCGGCCTCGGCATCACCCCGGGATTCGGCGGCACTCAGCGTTTGGCCCGCCTCATCGGCCCGGGAATGGCGAAGCAGATTATCTACACCGCCCGCAACATCAAAGCCGACGAAGCGCTCCGCATCGGTCTCGTGAACCAGGTCGTTCCTCTTGAGGAGCTCCTCCCCACCGCCGAGAAGCTTGCCGCCTCGATCGCCCGCAATGCCCCGATCGCCGTCCGCGCCTGCAAGAAAGCCATCAACGAAGGCCTTGAGCTCGGCATGGACGAAGCCGTCGCCCTCGAAGCCAAAATCTTCGGCAGCTGCTTCGAGACCTATGATCAGCGCGAAGGAATGGCCAACTTCCTCCGCAAGAAAGACGACCCGAAGAAAGTCAAAGTCGTCGATTTCAAAAACGCTTAATTTATTAAGGAGTATTCCATAACCATGAAAGTAGCAGTCATTGGTGCCGGAACCATGGGTTCGGGCATCGCCCAGACCTTCGCCCAGTGCGAAGAAGTCGAAGTCGTCTATCTTTGCGACATCAAAGAAGAATTCGCCCAGGGCGGATTCGCCAAGATCAAAAAAGGTTTTGACAAGCGCATTGCCAAAGGCAAAATGGAGCAATCCGTCGCCGACGCCATCCTTGCCAAGATCAAACCGGGGCTCAACGCCATCTGCGCTGACGCCGACCTCGTCGTCGAGGCCGCCCTTGAAGTCATGGACATCAAGAAGAACCTCTTCAAGGAACTCGAGACCAACATCGTCACCAACCCGGATTGCATCTTCGCGTCCAACACCTCCTCTCTCTCGATCACCGAAATCGGCGCCGGACTTCCGAAGCCCGTCGTCGGCATGCACTTCTTCAACCCGGCCCCGGTCATGAAACTCATCGAAGTCATCCGCGGCGCCAACACCTCTGACGAAGTCGTCGAGAAGATCAAAGAGATCTCCGTCAAACTCGGCAAGACCCCGGTCGAAGTCAACGAAGCCGCCGGTTTCGTCGTCAACCGCATCCTCATCCCGCTCATCAACGAAGGCATCTTCGTCTACAGCGAAGGCGTTTCCGACATCGAAGGCATCGACACCGCGATGAAGCTCGGATGCAACCACCCGATGGGACCGCTCGAACTCGGTGACTACATCGGTTTGGACATCGTCCTTGCCATCATGGAAACCCTTTACCGTGAGACCGGTGACTCCAAGTATCGCCCCGCCCCCTTGCTCCGCAAGATGGTCCGTGGCAAGAAGCTCGGCGTCAAGACCGGCATCGGCTTCTACAACTACGCCGATGGCGGCAAGGTTCCGACCGATCGCTAATCCCTAGCAAAGGAAAGAGGCACGAATGTGTCTCTTTTTCTTTCGCGGGCATGTGTTACAATATTCGCCGCATAAGGAGGAGTCACTATGGATTGGCAGAAAATCTGGGACACCATCGTCCAATTCTTCAACGATAACATCTGGAACATCGTCAAGTTCTTCAGCGTGCTGGTCATCGGCGGATTGTTCATCTTCGTCTTGATGCGCATCCTCAAGGCGATTTTCCGTAGGAAAGCCGCCGACTCGATGGCGGTCCGGTTCGTCTTATCCATCATCCGCTTCATCCTTTGGTTCTCCCTCGTCCTCGTCTTGATGACCATCGTCGGCATCGAGGTCAACGGCCTCACCACCGCGATGAGCGCCATCGTCCTCGCCATCGGCGTCGCCCTGAAAGACAACGTCTCCAATTTGGCCAACGGCCTCATCCTGGTATCCAGAAAGAAATACAAAGGAGGCGACTATGTCATCGTTGGCGAGGTCGAAGGTTCGATCGTCGAGATCAACTTCCTCTTCACCACCTTACGCACCGCGGATGGCCGCCAAGTCCTCATGCCGAACAGTACGATGGTCAACAGCCAAGTCATCAATAATGGCGCTTTCCCGAAACGCCGCATCAATCTGACTTTCTCCGTCGCCTATGATTCCGACGTCGAGAAAGTGAAATCCGTCATCTTGGGCGTCATGGCGAGTGACGGCCGCATCTACGAGGATCCGGCCCCGTTATGCCACCTCAAGACCCTTGGAACATCGAGCCTCGACTTCTTCTCTTATTGCTGGGTCGACGGCGAAGATTACTGGGATGTGTACTACTTCCTCATGGAAACGATCTTCAACGAGTTGAAGAGAAACGGCATCGCCATCCCCTATCAGCAGGCCGAAGTCCGCATCCGCCAGGACACCGTTCAGATGCCGGTCATCGAAGAAGCCCTGGCCCCGCGGGTCGAGAAGAAACGGGTCATCGAGAAGAAACGCATGTCCATCGAGGAGCTCGAAGACGCCAAACTCAACGAGATCGTCCTCACCAAAAAGAAGACAAGCAAAAAGAAAGCCTCGAAATGAATCGAGGCTTTTTTCTTATTTCTGCGGGGCGAATCGCGCGGCGATCTGATGGTGCTTCTCGTCGTAGACGTAGACGTAATTTCCGCGGCGGACGGACACCGTGGAACCGGTATATCCCGCTAACTCGCCGAAGTGGCTGAAGAGCTGGTGGTTTTTCTCGTCATAGACGTAGACGTACGAACCGCGTTGGATAGCTAAGGCAATCATGATTGTTTCTTTTCCGCGTCGATAGACGCAATCTCCTTCTGATAGGCTTCGAATTCAGCATCATTGCAAAGGACGAAGTGGCCAGGAAGAATCTCACGGAAAGTCGGCTTCTGCTTGCTATAGTCGTGAGTCAGCGCCGGATTGTAGACGATTCTCTCGCGACGTTTCTCCGAGAGAGGATTCGGCTGTGGGATGGCTGATAGTAGCGATTTCGTATACGGATGAAGCGGATGTTTGAAGAGCTCATCCGAGGTGGCGAGTTCGACCATGTTGCCGAAGTACATGACGGCGATGCGGTCGCAGAAGTATTTGACTGTGGATAAGTCGTGGGCGATGAAGATCATCGTGATGCCCATTTCCTCTTTGAGGTCGTTGAGCAAGTTGATGATCTGAGCGCGGATGGAAACGTCAAGGGCAGAGATCGGCTCATCGGCGATGAGGATCTTCGGATTCATGATGAGGGCCCGGGCAATGCCGATACGCTGACGCTGACCACCGCTGAATTCGTGGGGGTAACGCGAAGCGTGCTCGGGCACTAAGCCGACTTTCTCAAGGATTTCCACCGTTTTCTTATGGTTTTCATTGGCGTTCCGATGACCTTGGATGCGAAGACCTTCCTGAATGATGTCTTCGACAGTCATGCGCGGATCCAAGGAGTCGACCGGATCCTGGAAGATCATTTGGATCTCGTTGAGCAGTTTGCGGGGCGCCTTTTTGTTGTCGTGTTTGATCTGACGGATTTTGATCCGCTGTTCGGCGACGACCTTCTTGTTGCGCTCCTCCACCGCGGCGATCTTTTCCTTGTATTCGGATTGGATCTCCTCGCGGCGTTCGGGCTCTTGGGTCATCTTTTCGTTCATCTCGGCGGTCAACGCGGCAATCTTTTCCTTGGCGTGGATGCGGG
>CAMYXQ010000060.1 GCA_947303105.1 uncultured Caryophanales bacterium
CGCGTAGTGATTCGGGTTGTAGGTTTGGATCATCGCCGTGCCCGTGTCCGCGCTCCTTCCGCTGCGGCCAACCGCTTGAGCGATGAGCTCGAAGGCGCGCTCAGATGCGCGATAGGTCGGCAACGATAAACCGATATCGGCATCGATGACGGCCGACAGGGTCACTTTCGGGAAGTCGTGGCCTTTGGCCACCATTTGGGTGCCGACGAGAATATCGGCTTCGCCGGCTTTGAAGGAAGCCAGCGTCTTTTCGATGTTCTTGGCCACCTTGCCAACATCGCTATCCAAGCGGGCGATGCGCGCGGTCGGGAAAAGCTCGTTGAGCTCGCGGACGACGCGCTCAGTGCCGTAACCAACCCGGGTCAGTTTCGGGGATCCGCAGGAAGGACAGACCTTTGGGAAGAGCTCCACGTGGCCGCAGTGATGGCACTTCAACATTTCGTCGGAGGTGTGATAGGTCAGGTTCCCACCACAGGTGGGGCAGATGAAATAATGGCCGCATTGAGAACAGATGATCGTTGTCCAATAACCGCGGCGGTTCAATAACAGAATCGATTGTTTTCCCGAAAGAAGGTTCTCGGAAATCTTGTCGAGAAGCGGTTGGGAAATCTTCCGGCTGCGCGGGCCATAAATGCGAGGCCTGGTCAAGTCGATGATTTCCGTCTTTGGCAACGGCTTTTCGTTGATGCGGCGTTTCAACTCAAAATAGCCATAGACACCGCGCATGGCCCGGGCTTTGGTTTCCAGGGTCGGGGTGGCGCTGCCGAGGACGACTTTGGCGCCATCTTGCTCGGCGCGGAAAATGGCGACTTCTCTGGCGTGATAATAAGGGACGTTGTCCTGTTTATAGGATTCGACGTGTTCCTCATCGAGGACGATGAGACCGATGTTGCGAAGCGGGGCGAAGACGGCACTTCTAGCGCCGACAACGATCTTGGCGAGACCCATACGGATCCGACGATACTCATCGTAACGTTCGGCGTTGGTGAGTCCGCTGTGGAGAACGGCGACATCAGTGCCAAATCGGGAGACGAAATAACGCACCATCGCCGGGGTCAGATTGATTTCGGGAACCAAGAACAAAACGGTCCGTTCTTGTTCGAGCATTTTTTCGGTCAAAGCAAGATAGACTTCGGTTTTGCCGCTGCCGGTGATGCCTTGGAGCAAACAAGTTTGCTTCGGCGAGGCGAGGATGCCATCCACCGCTTTTTGCTGATCGGCGGTCAAGATGGGTCCCTTCGTCCGTTCGATTTCGGTGATCGGGGTGCGGAACCGTTCGCGGCGATAAACTTCGAGAACGCCATTTTCAATCAGTTTGGAAACGACGGCTGGGGTGCCGGCTTCTTTCTTCAAAACATCGCCGTTGTCCTTAAGGAGGCGAACGACCTCGAGTTGTTTCGGGGTCAAGTTGTCTTCGTTCCAATCTTTGAGACGGACCCACTGCTCGTAGGCGATCTTCGGTCCTTTGATGGCCGAACGGCGCGGCGAAAGAGAAACGGGGAGCATCGCTTGGAGGACGCTGATGAGCGGAGCCAAATAGTATTCGCTCACTTTATTGGCCAAATCGATGAGGCCGTGGGGAACGAGAGGTGCCGTGTCTATTACACGGATAATATCTTTGACTGGGAACCCGTTTAGTCCGGCGAACTCTTCGGGGGTTTGGTTTACTTCTTTGATGGCCGTGACGAAACCGACGATCTCGCGGTGATTGAACTCAACGACGACCCGATACCACGGCTCGATTTTATCGGTGCCCCGGTATGCATACGAAAAGGTCCGATCGAGAGACATCGTTCCGTATTGGATGAGGACATCTAAAAGAAGCATCAAGTAATTTTATATTAAAATTATCAAATCAGGAAGAGCGACGCGAAAGTTCTTTGCCGATGATCTTTTCGATTTCTTCAACGGCTTGTTCAACGTTGTCGTTAACGACAACATGCTGATAACGATCGCGGACTTGCATCTCGACGCGGGCTTTGAGCAGACGGCGAAGGATGGTCGCTTCGTCTTCGGTGCTGCGGCCGCGGATCCGGTCTTCCAACACCTGGAAGGAAGGCGGGATGAGGAAAATCGTGATCGGGTCGAGGTCGGCACAGCTGGTAAGAATCTTTTCCGTGCCAGAGACATCGATTTCCAAAATGACATTCACACCGGCATTAAGATGCTCGAGCACTTTGTCTTTCGGGGTGCCGTAGCGATGGCCGACGAATTCGACATATTCGAGGAAATTGCCGGTCTCGATGTTGCGATCGAACTCGGCATCATTGACAAAATAGTATTCGACGCCATCCGTCTCGCCGGGACGAATCGAACGGGTCGTCATGGAAACACTGTACCAAAAAGGTAGGCAACCACGGGCAAGAAGAGCCTGACGGATCGTGCCTTTGCCGACCCCACTGGGTCCCGAGAGAATAATGAGAGCGCCTTTGTTTGACATATATGCGGAAATTATAACGCGCTATGACGCACCAACAAACCAAAAATTGCGAAAACCTGCGCTTTGAAGGCGAAAAGCCATATCCGTATAATGGTTTCGATGAAAATCACGCCCCATGTTTTGAAAGCTTATATCGATACGTGCCGCGATCGTTTGGTCGGGCATTATATCTCGCACCCCGTTCTCCTTAATCCGAGCACGGTCGCTTTCCATGTCTCGGGGCGAGACGGCGGCTCCTTGGTCATTTGCCTCGATCAAACCCACCCCCGTTTTTACCTTGGTGATTCCGTCAATGAGAAAGGCAAGATCGACCGTCCTTTCATGACGGGAGTCCGCCACGAACTGACGAACGCTTTCTGCAAAGGAATCGAAATCATCAACGATGACATGATCATCCGCTTGGATTTGGAGATTGTTAATAAGGTGTATAAAGAGGAAAGAAGATTCTTGTATATCGAATTGATTCCCCACCACCCGAATCTTGTCATTACAAACGGCGATGACGTCGTCCAATCTCTCTATCGGGCATCGGCCCTGACCTCGAAGAGGCCGCTCGCCAAAAACCTCGCTTATGTCCCGCCGGCCAAACCGGAATATTCCGACGCTGCCGGGAACGTCGATCCCGAAGAATATCTCGCTTTCTGCCGGTCGCTGGAAACGAGTATCGATACCGAGAAGCGCAAAAGCGTCCTTGGCGCAAAGCGCCAGGAATTACTCCGCCAAAAGAAGTCGCTTGAGAACAAATTGCGGGCTTTGAACCGAGATTTGAACCAGGCGACAATCCGTTTGAATGACACCGAGAAAGGCGACTTTATTTATACACATCTCGATGAAATTCATTCCGGGGATACCAAAATCTCCGACGGCGAGACTGTCGTCGTTCTCGATCCTTTGCTGTCGCCGGCGGCCAACGCTGAACGCTATTATCGGTCCGCCAAGAAAGCCAAACTGACCCTAAGTTATTCGAACCAATATATCGCGGAGACGCAGAAACAATTAGATGAGACGAACGCGAACCTCGCCTTGCTTGAAGAGGCCGACGTCGATCAATTGGAATCGTGTCTGCAACAAGTGGCAAAGAAATCTGCCAAGCAGAGGCGTCATCCCAACCTCATCTCCTCCACCGCCGAACTTCCCTATCGGACCAAGGTTGGCGATGTGACGGTCTTATTCGGCCGCAACGCCACCCAAAACCGTTGCCTTACCTTCTACCTTGGCAAAGCCAAAAACCACGTTTGGCTGCACATCCAAGGTCAATCCGGTTCGCACTTCTTGATTCAAAAAGACTTCCCGACCGAAGAAGAAATCCGCTTCGTCGCCGCGATGGCGATCTATGCGGCCGGTCGCGAAGACGGCACGGTCGAGGCGGCCTACCGGAAAGATATCCGCCAGGGCAGCACGCTCGGCGAGGTCATTCTGAATTCCTATTGGGTCATTCGAATCGACAATGTGCCGAATGAGGCGAAAAAAGCCGTGGACGAAGCGCAAAAATAAAAGGCGGAACACATCCGCCTTTTTTTCTTTAGTGGGCCGCCTTGTAACGGGCTATGCATTTCGCGATGCAGGCTTCGGCTTTCTCGTGATTCTTGATCGTCTTGACTTCGGTTGTCTTGCCGATCTCGAGCTGTTTGTAAACGGAAAAGAAGTGACGGATTTCATCAGCTAAGTGCTGAGGGAGCTCGCTGATATCTTTGATATCTTTGTAGTCCGGATCGTGGCTGCAGACGGCGATGATCTTTTCATCGAGCGATCCGTCGTCGACCATCTCGAGGACGCCGATCGGGGTGGCCTCGGTCAAAGATAACGGGACCATCGGCTCGCTCATGATGACCAAAACATCGAGGGGATCACCGTCTTCGGACAAAGTTTTTGGGATGAAACCATAGTTTTGCGGATAGTGGGTCGCGGTGAAGAGGACGCGGTCGAGGATCAAAAGGCCAGACTCGTGGTCCAATTCGTATTTGCAATTGCTGCCTTTGCTGATCTCGATGCAGGCGAAAAACTTCTTTGGGCTGATTTTGCTATCAGGGAACGTATCGAAAAAATCCATATTCTTACCTCATTTTTGATTTTAACGGAAAATGGGGGCAAAAGTTAGTATTCTTATATGGATATGAAAATCGTGCGTTTCCTCGTCTTGTTTGCCACCCTCGCGCCGTTTGTCGCCTCGTGTGAGGTGAAGCCGCGTTCTGACGCGTCTTTCATCGAGATGCGAGGAGACTCTCTTCTAGAGAGGGAACACAATAATTATCTTTCTTTGATGGATGGCAGCGATCCGGCAACTTTGATCGCCGAAGCCGAGTCAGGCATCGATACTTTCGTCTTCTTCGCCCGTCATGGCTGCAGCCATTGTGTGAAGATGGAACCATTCTTCGTCGAAGCCACTAAGAATACCCGCCGCTTGATTCACGTTTTCTATACCGATGACGATGATGACCGCTACGCCGCCTATTCGGCCGCTCTGACCACTTTCCAAACCCGTTATGGTTCCGATGAAAACGCGGGCGGCATCAATGGAGCGACCCCTACTCTTTATCGTTTGAATCAAAATGGGGCCTCCCTAATGGATATCTATGGTGACAACGGCGATGCCAAAAAGTTCACCAGCTACCTCCAGTCGGTGACCAAGACAAATGGCATTTATCGTTTCTCCGAATACGCCGATTATGTTGAAGCATCCTCCAATTCAGGCGACTTCCAGCGTTGTCTTTATGACCCCACCGATGAGCAATCCCGACAGGAATATGCGACAATTTTCCAAAAATCCAACGCAAAACCGATATATTTGTTGGATTATTCCCGTCTGAACGCCGAACAAAAAATCGAAGCCCTCGCGAGCTTCGATCTTGAGTCTTATTCGTTTACGCTTCGTTAGAGCGCCACTGCTTCACGAGCTCTTTGGCCGCCGTTTCATCGGCGGCTTTTTCGCAACGTTCGGCTAAGATGATGGTCTCATTCCGTTTATGGGAGATGGCCCCGCCGCGGATGACATAGAAGGAGGCCCAGCCGCTTAACTCGTTGACCTTGACGATGCTGGGGCCTTTCTTCAGGCCGGCGATGATCGGAAGGCGGCGGGGTAAGATGCCCATCGCCCCTTTCTCGGTCACGAAATAGACCGAAGCGACATCCTTATCGAAGATGACGCCTTCCACCGTTGCGATTTTCAGGTGAAGGGATTTCATTCCTTCATGGCCTCCGCTTTGGCGACGGCATCTTCGATCGTTCCGCAGTAAAGGAACGCG
>CAMYXQ010000061.1 GCA_947303105.1 uncultured Caryophanales bacterium
CACTGTCAAAAGCGAACGGAAGGAGCTCGCGCATGGAAGACACTTTGACCGCGCCTTTGAGGTTGGCCATGATGATCGGGGCGTCGGCCGGAAGGAGCTCGCTTAAGACTTGGCGGCACTGGCCGCAGGGCGTGCAGGGCTCATCGGTGTCGGCAACAACGGCAAGAGCGACAAAGTCGCTTTTCTTCGCGCCATGCATCATCGCGCCATAAACGGCGTTGCGCTCGGCGCACATGCAGCAGGGATAGGAAGCGTTTTCGACGTTCGCGCCAAGGAAAACGGATCCGTCTTTCAATAAGACGGCTGCGCCAACGGCGAAATGGCTGTAGGGCGAGTAGGATAGCGATCGGGCTTCGATCGCTTTCTCGATGAGTTGTTTATTTTCCATGGCTGACTTCCTCCATAATGGCGTCTTGCAAAGCAAACATCACTTTTTCATCCTCTTCCTTCATGTGGTCGTACCCGAGCAGGTGCAAAAGGCCGTGGCAGAAGAGGAAACAAATCTCCCGTTCCTCGGAATTTCCGATTTCCTTCGCTTGGCGAAGGGCTTGCGGGATGCAGATAAGGATTTCCCCGAGGATGCGCTCCGCTTCGTCGCCGAGGATCTGATGGCTCGGATCCTTGTCGTCGTTGAAGGCGAAAGAGATGACATCGGTCACCCGATCGACCCCGCGATAATCGCGGTTGATGGCGTGGATTTCCTCGTCGCCGACGAAAAGGACGTCGACTTCGTAATCGATCGCGACGCCGCAACGGCGGAAAGCGACCTCGCCGATTTTCTGGAAGCGGGCCTCATAACCATCGTAATCGGGATGGTAATCATTGGAGAAAACTAACTGCATACCATATGAGTTTATCATAGATAACTTCCTCTTTTCCACGATGAGCGACAACTTTATAGAAGCGGCTGTTCCTCATCGGGGAAATCCTTGGCCATATATTCGCGGAAATAGCCTTTGTTCCGGGCTTGGTTCGGGCGATCGACGACATATTCGGATGTCTGTCGGAAACCCTCGGCGACGACATAGAGGCCGAAAAGATGGAACAGGTAGTAATTCGCGGATGGCTCCTCGATGAAAATCAAAGGCAGGAACGCGAAGAGGATCACCCCGGCGAGGCGGACCGCTTGCTCTATGAGCAAAATTTTCCCGTATCTGTCGCTTTCCCGCGACAAAGATTCAATCTCCTCGCGTTTCTCTTTTTCGGTTCCGCCGCCATAGAGTTTCCGCTCGCGCTCGCTGAGGTCGGCGAGCTTTTTGCGGCGTGGGAACGAAACGGTTAGGGCGATGACCAAATCCATAATCGCCACCGCGCCGGCCGAGAGGAAGAAGGCCGGGGCGTTGATTCCCAGCAGGACGGTGAGGAGGATGGCGCTCGACAAAGAAACGATCACCGAGGAAAAAGAGGCGAATATGTTCTTTTTGAAGAGATTGAAACACTCATAGTTCTTTCTGAGGCGATCGGGGTTTGGGTCATAGATCCGCCCTTGCCATCGGCGGTCGAATCGGCGCATGAAACGCAAGAGCAAAAACCTTCGCTCGACCTCGATGACGAAAGATAAAAGAATCAAAATCGGCGGCACGAAACTCGGGGCGGCGTTGAGAAAATAAAAGCCGAATCCGATAAGAAGCTCTTCTACGAAGAGAAGGAGATAGGAAAGAATCCTGCTTCCCGGCGGGAAAAACGTCTGAGCTTTCGGAGGCGGGTCTTTCCGGGTTTGGACGCAGGAGGCCCAAATGCCTTTCCAGCTCTTCTTGAAATCGTCTTTGTCCATCGTCCGGCGACCTCTATGCGGATCGAGGAAGATGACGCGGCGTTTTCCGATTCGTTTGACAAGGCAAAGATGATCGGCGCCGTTTTCGTCCATCAGGACAAGGAAGGGTTTCCGTTTTCCCGCCGGATAATCGAAAATCTGGGCCGGCGACTGATAGAACTCCAAACTAAAGCCATAAGCGCGGGCCGCTTGCTCCAATTGTTTCAAAGAATAAGGAGGATGTTCGTATAGCGTGGCAAAACGCCAGGCTGGGGATGCGGCATGGCACAAAGCCATCCGCAGGGCGGCTAGGCCGCAGGAATGTTCGTCGAACTGGTAATATTCATCTCTCATACCAATGAATACGCAGAAAAGACGAAATTTTACCGAAGAAAATAAAAAGCCCCATAAGGGGCTTAATTATTGGTTGATTACCACTTTTTGCGGCGGGCCATCTCGCTCTTCTGTTTGCGCTTGAGGCCAGTCTTGAGGTAATACTCTCTCTTGCGGGATTCCATCAAGATGCCGGATTTGTTGACGCTGCGTTTGAAACGACGGAGCGCTTCATCGAGATTTTCGCCTTCACGGACGACAGTTTTCACGACCATTGATATCACCTCGCTTTCGAGAACGTGTTATATTCTACGCTTTCGTGCCTTCAAAACAAGGAAATTTCGATGAAATGCGCATTTTGTTGGAGAACATTCTCTACGAGAGGATAATTTAGTTACGAATATGGGCCAGCCGCAATTGTCGATTATCGTTCCCATCTATCGCGAGCCAGAGCTCTTGGCCCGTTGCCTTTGCGCGTTGGCGGGGCAGAAAACCGACCGCGAATACGAAGTGATCCTCTGCGTGGCCCATGACGCCGATCCGAAAGTCCGCGAAATCGCCTTGGCCTTTTCCGCCGCCAATCCGCTTTTCCGAATCATCCTTGTCAAACCGGAAAACGCTGCCCGCGGCGAAACCCGCCTCGAAGGGGTCTTGGCCGCAAAAGCGCCGCTCATCACGTTCTGCGACAGCGACGATTATTACGAAGAGAACGGGGTTGAGGATATTCTAGACGTCGCTTTAGCGACGAATGCCGATATCGTCTGCTTTGCCTTCGATCAGATCTATGCCAAGAAGACAAAACCATATCGGCCGCGCTTCCACCGCGAAAAGATTCTCTCCAAACGCCAGGCCCACCGCCGCCTCGTCCGCGATTGCACCATTCCTTATTTCGTGTGGAATAAAGTATTCAAACGGCAGTTATTCGATACAAGTCTCATTCGTTTCAAGAATCGCGCCGCGCTTTTCGAAGATTGCGCGATGACTTATTCGCTCTTCCTGGCGGCGGAAACAATCGCCCTTTCTAAGCGGTCCTACTATTGCTATGACAAGGTCTCGCCTAGCTCAGTCACCCATGAAAAGCGGACGGACCGGGCCCGTTGCCATCTTGCGCTCTACGCCGCCGAGCGATTCTATTTAGACACCATGCCGGATAAGAAAAAACTTCTCTCCGCTTGGCGGGCCGCCGGATGGCGGATGATTTCGATGCTCGTCTTCGATTCCCGTATCGACCGCAAGAACGGGAAATCGGAATTTTTCCACCTTCTCCATGAGTTTAACGGTCTTTGGCTAAAGAAAATGCCCTCTAAAGAGGGCAAATCATATTCCGACCTTATTGGATCTTGTTTTGAAGAACCGATTCGTAAATCGTCTTGAGCCGTTCTCCGATCACTTCGATACGGCGCGCTTCGGCGACCTTGTAGCCGGCATCGAGAACCGCGGGATCCTCGCCTTCTAACAGGCGGCGGATCTCTTTTTCGAATTCATCGTCATCCTTGCCCATCCGGCAGGAGACGTCTTTTTCGAGCCACGGGACGAAGGTGTCAATGTCGCGCACCAACAACGGGCAGTTGCTCGCGAGGGCTTCCAAAACGACGATGCCCTCATTCTCCTCGTAGCTGGGGAAGAAGAGGCAGGAAGCGCATTGATATGCCCCTTGGATCAGTTCACCTGATACATATCCCGGCAAAATGACGTTTTCGGGTTTGTGGCGCTTGGCTTGGATGGCGGGATGGGAATTGAGGAAGGCGGAGATTTCCCCGAACCAGAAGAATTTCGTTTCCGGGAAGCGGCGGGCGACTTCGATGAAATCGACGAAGCCTTTCCGGACGAAGGGGAAGCCGACGCCCATGACGAATTTCTCATTTTCCTTGAGGCCGAAATGATCGCGGAAGGCTTTTACCTTCTTAGAATCGGGTAAGTATTCATCGAGAACGATGCCGTTGCTGCAATCGACGACTTTTGGGCAGAGGCCGTAGGCCTCGATGTTCTTTTTGCTATGCGGGGTCGGGGTGATGATGAGAGGCGCTTTGCCGTACATCCGCTTTAAGTAGCCCCAGAAGAACGGCTCGGCCGCCTTGGCGCAGCGGAAGGACTCGCGGAAGTCCTCGCGGGTGCTGTGCCCGTGGACCACCACCGGAATGTTTCTCTTCAAGAGTCGTTTCAAAAGGCGAAGCGACTTGGAGCCGTAGGTGTTGATGTGGGCGATGTCGAAAGAATCGCGAGGGTCATCGGTCACTTCGATCCCCACCGCTTCGCAGGCGGCCTTTTGGTGCTTCAAAGCCCGGCCGATGCCGCTATGACGCAATGCTTTCTGACTCTCGGAAAAGAGAAGGACTTTCATTTATTTTTGACGGAGGGATTCCATGATCGGAACGCTCTTTGAGCAGCCGATACGGGTCGCCCCGGCTTTGACAAGAGCTTTCAGCTCTTCATAGGTATGGATGCCACCGGAGGCTTTGACGCCGATATACGGGCCAACGGTGCTGCGCATGATCTTGACCGCGTTGACGGTCGCACCGCCCTTGGAGAAGCCGGTGCTCGTCTTGACGAAGTCGGCCCCGCCTTCGCAGGAAGCGCGGGAAGAGAAGGCAATTTCCTCATCGGTGAGGAGGCAGGTTTCTAAGATGACTTTGAGGGTGATGTCTTTGCCGATGGCTTTGCGGACGGCATAGACTTCGTTGGCGATATATTTCCAATCGTGTTCCTTGGCCATGGAGATGTTCTGGACCATATCCACCTCATCGGCCCCGTCGGCGACGGCTTGGGCCGCTTCGGCGGCTTTGATGGACGGCAAGGAGGCGCCCAAAGGGAATCCGACGACGGTGCAAACCTTGACGTCGCTACCTTCCAAGCAAAGCTTGGCGGCCTTGACGAAAGCCGGGTTGACGCAGACGGAGAAGAAGCCATAGACTTTGGCTTCCTCGCATAATTTGCGGATGTCTTCCAACCGGGCATCCGGATTCAAATTCGTGTGATCGATCAATTTGCTGACTACCATATGAAAATACCTCTGGCTTTATTTTACACGCGGGCGAAAAAAGAATGAATGGCAAAAAGAAAAAGCGATCCTCTCGGACCGCGTTTCTTTCGTTGAGCTTATTTTTCCTCTTTGCTCTTGAGGTGAAGGATGTCTTTGCCTTTATAGTAACCGCAAGCCGGGCAAACGGTATGGGCATCGATCATCTCGCCGCAATGCGGGCAGGCGACTTTGCCGCTGACCACCAATTTGAAGTGGGTGCGGCGCAATCTTTTGCGCGTTTTGCCGATTCGTCTCTGTGGGACTGCCATCGTGAATTCCTCCTAAGGACCTCGGTACTTATACAAGGGCGTGCGCGGAAATCAACTTTTGTTCATACAATGTCTAAATTTTTGTATGTTTTATTCGATTTTATCTTTGTCAAATCGTGATTTTCGGTCTAGTCGGCCGCACTGTTTTCGTCATAGTCGACGACGAGGAATTCCCCGTGGAGCGGGCGACGGGAAGGCAGGGCTACTTTCAGATAATTTCCTGTGTGCCCATAGGCGATTTTCCGTTCGGCGTCGTAGTCCTAGAAAAGGACCTCCACCTTCGTACCGTAAAAGCG
>CAMYXQ010000062.1 GCA_947303105.1 uncultured Caryophanales bacterium
GGGCTGGGATGAAATAGATGTAATGCTCACCCGTGGTCAGGTAGATGTGGATGTTGGTCCGGGCCGAGACTTGGCCTAAATAGGCCAATGATTCTTGGGACGCCAAGGTGGAGAGGTCTTTGAAGCTCAGGCTGACCGAAGTCCAGTCGCCGGAAGCGCGGATCGGGATGCCGTATCCGGCTTCGGCCATGTCGGACTTATATTCGAACTGGCCGACGACCGGGTTGGTCGCCATGTTGTAACGGTCGCTGGTATTGAGGGACATCGCCTCGTCTTTGTTGACGTTGGTATGCATCCAGGAGAAGTAGATCTCCGCGTTGTCGCCATAACGGCTGAAGTCCTCGATGAGGCCATCGGGGCCGACGTCGCGGGCGTCTTCGGTCCTATAATCTTCCATGTCGACGATTTCGAAGTCCTTGAAGGACACCGTTCCGGCACCATAGGTGCCGTTGACGCCGAACTGGATGTTGATGATGTTATAGAATTCGCGGCGGCCGCTGCCCATCGCCTGCGATAAGGCAAAGGCGTCGTAGGGGATGACGAAGTCCTTCCATTCGTCCTCGACGAAGGAGGACATCGGCATCATGTAGGCCCACCGGTCGGTGTCCTGCTCGTAGATGCGGATGATGACATTGGAGCCTTTGTAGCCGGTGAGGCGGACCGACACCTTGATGGCGCTGCCCTGGACGAAGTAGCGCTTGACGTTGAGTTTGGCAAAGCCATAGCCGCCGATCTTTGCGTGGACGCCGTCGTCGCCGTAGTAATTCAGCACGAGTTCGGTGCCGTTGATCGTTCTCTCGAAGGTATAGGCCTCATTGGTCCAATCTTCGTCGTCAAAGCGGTCGAAGTGGAGCAAACTGATGAAGTATTCTCCGTAATCGGAGAAACGGACGGCTTTGAAGTCGCTGAACAAGGCGGCGCCGTCGCCGTTCACTTCTTCGAAGACGACTTCCAGATACTTGATGTGGAAGTAGTCGAAGACGCGGTTCGCGACGGTGACGTCTTTGTCGCGCTGGGTGAATTCGGCGAAGGGGAGAATGACCGACTGGCGGGCATTGGACGAGATCTGTACCTGGTGAACCCAGTATTCGTTGTCGTTGTCGATGAGACGGATGAAGATCTTCGCATCATGTCCGGCATAGTAGAGATTGAGATAGATCGAATCGGTGCCGTAAATGTATTTCTCCACCGTTCTGGTCACGACGATCCAGCCGTTGCTCTTCTTGTATTGGTCGCCGCGCTGAGTGTCCTCCACCTTGAAGGTGATGGCCAAAGCCGGCTCATCGTTGCCGAAGAAGTTCGATTCGTCGATGGCGATGTCGGCGCGGGAGCCGTCGGGGTGCAAGGCCCAATCATCGGCTTCGCCGAGCTCGAAGTCGACCGCTTGGACGTCGGGGGCTTCGAGGAAGAAGGAGAAGGTCGAGCCGCTCAAGAGCTCGTGCGCATCGTTCACGGCGTGGACGCGCCAATAGTATTGGGTGTCCTTGGCTAGGTCGCTGCGGATGTAGAACGAGGTCGCGGTCAGGTTCGGCTGCGAATAATAGACGATGGTCTCGATGTTGGAGATGAATTCGTCGGAACTGGAAATCTCCAAAGTGTAGGTGGACGCGCCATCCGCGGCTTCCCAACTAAAAGTTGGGATTTCCGAAAGGACGGCCCCGTCCGTCGGGGTGATGAGATCGAAGGAAGCGATCTCTGAAGTGTTCGTAGAGGGGGTGTAAGCGTTGCTCTCGGCCGTCTCAAAAGGATCGGTCGGGGCGCAGCTCACGGCCAATAAGGCGGTCAGGAAGGCCACATACTTCGCGTATTTCATCGCTAGAGCCTCCTATTGCTGACGACGATGGCGCTCATCTTGGGCACCGTCACCGTGAATTTCTTGTTGAGCGATCCATCGATGACCTCATTGGGGGCGATGAATCCGTTTTCGTCGAGGCGGTAGGTGCCTTCGCCGAAGTTGTAGATGTAGAGCTTATCGCCGGAGACTTGCTCAGTGAGCAAGAAGGTCCGGGTCTGGGCCTCGCGTCCGGCGTTGACCGCGACGAAACCGGCTTGGGTCTTGTCGGGGGACACCGCCGCTAAGCTGCGGAAGGAGTTGATGAGCTCCGGATCGTTCTGAGCCGGGGAAAGGATGCGGTTGCCTTTGGCAAAGAGGTGGGTGAGCAACGTCGAGGAATGGTACCAGGGACGGAGTTCCTGCTCTTGCGAGGTCGCCTCAGCCAAGGTCGAAAACATGCCCCACCGCTTCGGATAGGTCGCGTCCGACATGTACATGAAGTGCATCGCGTCGTCGAAATCCCAATAGACGATGCCGTTCATCCCGGCGGCCAAGCATTGAACGGTATAGTCCACCATGCGCACCGCGTAGGAATCGGTGGCGATCGTCGTCTGCGAGTCGAGGGTCGTCTTGCCGTCCAAGAGGCCGGCCTCCCAGACGTCGGCGGGCCGCTCGGTCAATAGACCGGAGTCGAGTTTCTTGATTTCGTCGCGCATGCCGATGATTTTCTGATACAAAGTGCCGCGGTCGATGGCGATGTTGGATAAGTAAAGATGGCAGCCGTAGTCGCTGACGACGTCGGTCAAGCCTTTGGCGATGCCGGTGAAGTACTCTTGGGTCCCTTCGAAGCCGGTCGTGTCGCCGCCGATGATGCCGATGTGGCTCAGGCCGATCTTGTCGAAGGCGGCCCGGACGTTCTTGACGCCCTGTTCCCACTTGGCGAAGGTGTTGTTGTGGTTTTTGCTCGATCCGGCCACGCCGAGCCAGTTCGGCTCATTGGTGCTGACGAACCATTTGATGCAGGTGTAGCCCTTCTTGTTGACGAGCATATCGAGGACGTCGGCGCTGATCTTGGCCCAACGGGGGTCGCTGCTGACGTCGTCCATCATGCCCCAGACGTCGTTGGTTTCGGGCAGGGTGCCGATGACGTTCCAGGCCCCGAAAGCCACGTCGATCCCGCGCGTTTCGCAGTAATCGAGGCAATCGAAGGTGTTGGTGAAATTGTAGGACCAGGTGTCATCGTTCTTGTCGGTGTTGCCGTGGTCATCGAAGTTATAGCAAAACCAGTCGTAGTTGATCATGAGACGGACGCGGGCCGGTTTCAGGCGATCCATCGCCGTTTCGATGCGATCCCAAGCCCCTTCCATCAATTTGTCGGTATCCTCATAGGCCCCCCACTCGACGCCGAGGCCGCCGAAACTGGGATTGACCAGATCGGAGGCGCCGAAAGAGATCTTCTCCAAATCGATCGGGCCACCGCCGGTCTGGCAGCCGGCTAAGAGCAGGGCGGAGGCGAGGGGAAGGAAACGTCTTGTCTTACGCATCGTTTATTTCCCCAAAGCGGTGTTGATTTCGTCGAGGACCTGGGTCCAGGTGCGGTTTTCGACCTTGGTGACGAATTCTTCGGTCGTCTTGATGTCATCGTAGATGTACTTGGTGACATTGGCGAGGGCTTGCGTGCGGAGCGTGCCGGAGTTCTCCGCTTTTAGCGGAGTGGTCATCCACATGACCTCGGCGTCCTCTTTGAGGACTTTGAGGTTGCCCGCGGCGAGGGCGGTCCGCATCTCGGCGTCCCAGGCATCGAGATAGGCCACCGCCTCCTTGTCGGTGACGGGGTCATAGGTCAAGGTGTCATAGCCGAGAGAAGCCATGCAACGGAGGTATTTGCCGCCGTTGTTCTTCGGGACGTAGAGGCCGTCATTGTCTTTCTTCCAGTATTCTTCGACGAGGAAGACTTCATCGCCTTCCATATAGTAGTCGTAGTCCTCGATGCCGTAGATGGCGAAGCGGGTGCCTTCTTCGGAAAGGAGCCAGTCGATGAGATCGAGGATCTTATTCATCTTCGTCTCCGACATGTGGGCGTCGAGGAAGGTCATCGAGAACCAGTTGTCGGTGCCTTCGAGGACATATTTGCCATCGGGGCCTTTGATCTTCATGATCGCCATCGCGTCATCGATGTTGAAATCTTTGTTCGAGGCGTTGGTTTTCTTGAGTTGGTTCTTGAGGGTGACGAAGTTGCTGTAGCTGAGGTTCTCATAGAGAACGCCGCAGGTATTGCCATAGTATTTCGTGTTCAATTCGCCGTCGACCGCCGAGTACTGCGGATAGCCGTACCAGCCGTTGTTCTTGAAGGTCTTCGACATCTCGAGGCCTTGGAGGTATTCGGGGGTCGTGTAGTTATTGACGTACTTGCCGGTCGTCGCGTCTTTGGCGAAGCAATGGGGCACCTGCTTGTAGAAGTTGGTGATGCTCGGGAAGCCCCATTCGACGTCGCCTAAGGCGAAGGAACTGGTGCCCGCGAAGCGGCGGGTGAATTCGGCGAGCAAGGTCTGGAACTGCTCCCAGGTGTATTCGTCGTTTTCCTGATAGACGCCGAACTGTTTGGCCCAGTCGCGGCGGTAGATGTAAGTGAACGGCGAGAAGGTCGTCGAATAATCGGTCGTGTTCTTGGCGATGGGGATGCCGTAGAGGTGGCCGTTGAGCTTGAGGGAGTCGATATTCGTGGTGTGGGCGATCATATCGGCTAAATGCGGCCACTTGGAAAGGTCGTCCGGAAGCTGCTTGGTGACGCCTTCCTCGGCCCAATACTTATAGTAAGAGGCGAAATTGTAGCTATCGATGTTCGCGTGGAACACATCGGGCACCGACTGGGCGAGGATCTGGCCGTTGACCTGGGTCGACCAATCGGACCAGGAATAGGATTGCGGCTCGATGGAGATCTTGAACATGTTCTCGATTTCCTCGGTGTAGCTGTCCCCGCCGGTATAATCGTCGAAATAGAGGTTACGAAGGGATAACTTTAGTTTTCCGTCTTTGGTGTATTCGTCCTCATTGGTCGGGGTTCCGCACCCGAGCAATGTGCCCGCCACACCGAGCGCGCACGTCAGCATTAAGATGGATTTGGTCAGTTTTCGCATAAGCGATTCCTCCTTTGGATTATCCTTTGATCGCTCCGACAACGATGCCTTTCACGAAGTAACGTTATAGGAACGGATAGAAACACATCATGGGCAGTATGGTGAAGAAGATGGCTGCCATTTTGAGCGATTCGTCATTGATTTTGGCCGGGTTGAGATTCGGCACGTTGCTCGAGCGGGTGACGATGAGGTCCTGAAGGACCTGCTGCAAGGTGCGGATGTTCGGGCTCGAGTTGAAGAGCATGCCGTTATACCAGGAGTTCCAGTTGCCGACGGCGAAAAAGAGGCCGACCGTGGCAAGCATCGGAAGGGATAACGGCAGGAAGATGCGCACGAAGATCTGGACGTCGTTGGCCCCGTCGATGCGGGCGCTTTCCTCGAGTTCCTTCGGAAGGGAAGCGAAGTAGTTGCGCATCAGGAGCATGGTGAACGTATCGATCGCGCCGGGGATGATCATGACGGCGATCGTGTTGAGGCAGCCCTAAGACTTCATCACTCAGGAGTTCGGG
>CAMYXQ010000063.1 GCA_947303105.1 uncultured Caryophanales bacterium
GACTTCGCCGTTCACGACGATGCCGACGACGCTCTTCTTTTCTTCGGGGGCCAAGGCCTTGACCAAATCAAAACCGTTCTTGGCTTCCAAGACGAGTTCTTTCCCTTCGTAGATCACTTTCATGTTGGTTCTCCTTTCGGACGAAAATAAAACGTCCTCTCTCAAGGACGCTTCCGCGTGGTACCACCTTGTTTCAGATCGCGATTTCGCGATCCCTTTCCCCGCTTAACGCGCTGGGGTGACGTCAGACTTATTTCGCCTGCTGCTCCAGAGTGGTACTTCGTATAGCTATAGCTATTTAAGCTTGTCTCTTTCTACGCGAGGACATAGTAACACGCAAAAAGGCGAAATCAAGCAATGATTTTGGAATTCATCAAAAAAGAGGCCATCCCTATTAGGACGACCTCATTTTCTCAGTCGTAATCGCGGATTTCGTTCACGTGAAGGATGCGCATGAAGTTGGTGTTCCCTGCGCCTGTGGGCGTGCCGCCCGCCAGAAGAACCGGATCTCCGGCTTTAAGGCCAAGGTTACGGGCGACCTTCAACGCGAGGGCTTCCATCTCTTCGACAAAGTCGGGCATCGTCGTCTTGATGAGGACGCTGTAGACGCCCCACACCCAGCCGGAGTTCAGGCAGGCGTGCCGGGAGCTCGTGATCGAGATGACCGGGCAGCAAGGCCTTGCCTTGGCGATGCGGACGGAAGAACGTCCGGTCTGCGAGAAGTTGATGATGAGCTTTGCTCCGATGAGCAAAGCCGTATTGGCGATCGAGTTGGCGATGGCGTCGTTATTCGTTCGCAAACTCGTCTCATAAGCCTCACGAGCCAGGGATTCGTATGGCAAGTGTTCTTCCATCGTTCTCGCGATGCGGGCCTGCATCTTGACCGATTCCTCGGGATAGATGCCCGAAGCGGTTTCACCGCTTAGCATGACGCAGTCGCAGCCTTCGTTGATCGCGGTCGCGACGTCGCCGACTTCGGCGCGGGTCGGACGCGGATGGGTGGTCATTGAGTCTAACATCTGGGTGGCGACGATGACCGGTTTGCCGGCCCGACGGCACACATCGATGATGCGCTTCTGCGCGAGCGGAACGAGTTCGGCGGCGATTTCATCGCCGAGGTCGCCTCTCGCGACCATGATGCCATCGGCGATCTCCACGATTTCCTCAAGCTTCTCAAGCCCTTCCGGATTCTCGATCTTGGCGATGACGGGAAGGCCGGGGCGGCCGAGTTTGGCCAGGAGGTTCTTCATATCGAGGACATCTTCCGGTCGCCTCGTGAACGAGGCGAAGATGACAGTCACGTCATGTTCGATGCCGAAGGCGATGTCTTCCTCATCCTGCTTGGAGATGAACGGCATCGATAAGGTGCTATGGGGAAGATTCATGCTCTTCTTGTCTTTGAGGGGATGGGAGTTGGTCGCTTCGACGACGAGCTCACGCTTCTTGGCGTCTTTCTCGCGGACGACGAGCTCCAAATTGCCGTCGTCGATGAGGATGTTATCACCGACTTTGACGTCGTCAAAGAGGCCGGGATAAGAACAGGAGAACCGTTCTTTGTTGCCGAGGACTTCCCCGGGGACGATCCGAAGGATATCGCCGGTCTGGAGTTCGACTTTGCCGTTCTCCATAAGGCCGGTCCGGATCTCCGGACCCTTGGTGTCCAAGGCGATGGGGATATAGATGCCTTTTTCTTTCTCAAAGGCCTTGATCATCTCGATTTTCTGGGCCTGGCCCTCATAGGTGCCGTGGCTGAAATTGATGCGGGCGACGTTCATCCCGGCGTCATAGAGTTTTTCGATCATCTCCGGGGTGTCGCTGGAGGGGCCGATCGTCGCGACGATCTTCGTTTTCTTGTCGATAACTAGCCGCATAAATCTCTCCTTATTTGAGGTTGTCGATGAGGCGGAGCATGGAGACATGCTTATCGCGCGGGAGGGCGAGGGCTTCGTAGATGTCGTAGTCGACCAGCTTATTGTCGACTAAGCCGATGCAGATGCCGCTCTTGCCGGCGAGCAAGCAGTCAACAGCGTAGGCGCCCATACGCGCCGCGAGGATGCGGTCGAAGGCGCTCGGGGCGCCGCCGCGCTGCACGTGGCCGAGGACGGTCGCGCGGGTGACGAAACCGGTCTCATCTTCAATTTGCTTCGCAAATTCATGGATGTTCGGGTAAAGCTTTTCGGAAACGAGGATGAGCGCTCTCTTGCGCTCTTTGCGTTCGGAGTAGCCGCGCATCGTGGAGAACACTTCGGTGTCGGGAATCGGATGGTCGGGGGTGAGGATCATCTCGACGCCTTCGGCGATGCCGGCGAAAAGGGCGAGGTCGCCGCAATGGTTGCCCATGACTTCGATCAGATGGCAACGGTTATGCGATTCGGTGGTATCACGGATTTTATCGACACAGTCGATAATCGTATTAAGGCAGGTATCGAAACCGATGGTGTAGTCGGTCGAAGCGATGTCGTTGTCGATCGTGCCGGGAAGGGCGACGCAGTTGATGCCCATCTCGGATAGCTTCTTGGCGCCCATGTAGGAGCCGTCGCCGCCGATGACGACCAAGGCTTCGATGCCGTGTTTCTTCAGGTTTTCGATCGCTTGCTGACGGACCGATTCCAACTTGAATTCCGGCAGACGGGCGGTGCGCAAAATCGTTCCGCCTCGCGTGACGATGTTGGAAACGCTGTCGCGATCCATTTGGAAAATGTCGTCTTCGACGAGACCTTTGTATCCTTCGCGGACCCCAAAGACCTCAAGTCCGTACGCCAAGCCGGCGCGGACGACGGCGCGGATCGCGCAGTTCATGCCAGGGGCGTCGCCCCCGGAGGTGATGATTCCGATACGTTTGACCATGATAAAACCCTCGATTTCTCTAAATCCACGCTCATTATAACGAGCGAGATTATCCTTGACCAAGGATAACTTGATTGTTAAGGTCAAAAATTCAGTGTTTATCGATGTTTTCGTTCGATGAGATTTGCGGTCGCCGCAATTTCATAATGCGTGCGTGCGCACAATTTGCTATACTCGAAAAGCAATGAAAGACTTACCTTTGTCCAATGACTTATTCGAAATCGCGATGACCGAAAGCCTTACCGATGTCGGGGTCGAGGTTCTGACCGATCTTTATATGCCGATCATCGGCGCCGAGGCCGTGGGCCTCTATTTGAAGTTGGTCCGTTTGGCCGCCGAAGAGGGGGAACTTGCCTCCCATGACCGGATCTTCGAAGGCACCTTGCTTTCGCCGGGCGACTTTTTCGAAGGCCGCAAAAACCTCGAGGCGATTGGCCTCCTTTCAACGAAAATGCTCGGTGAACAGGGAGAAATCCGCGTTTTCCGTTATGAATTATTCGTTCCGATCGACGCCAAAGTGTTTCTCAAAAACCCCCTTCTTTCGAAAGCCCTCAAGCAATCGACTTCATCCGATTATGTTTCCGCGATGAAGAAACGTTATAAATTGACGAAAAAGGAATCTATCAAAGGTACCGATATCAGCGCCAATTTCACCGATGTTTTCCAGGTTGGCGAAGATCTCGACATCTCCCTCTCTGGCAAACTTCGTTCCGGCTCGAAAGGCGGAAGGATCAAAACCTACTTGGACATCGATGCCGTCCTTGCTTATCTCCGCGAGAAATTCAACCCGGAGATCGACGGGACTTCCTTCAGCCGCGATGAGCTTTCCCGCGTTGAAATGATCGCCGTTAAGTATAACTACAGCGATGAAGCGACCGCCGACTTGCTTATTCCGTCAATCAATATGGAAAATCCCTTTGGTGAGAGAATCGATTTCGCTCACTTCGAAAAGGTCTGCAAGGAATCCCAGGGCATGCGTTATCTCAAGCGCGAAACCGCCCCGAAGACCAATCGCGTCATTCGCGGGCAAACCGATGAAGCCGTCTTGCTCCGTCAGATGAACGAGCTGACCGCCGAGGAATTCCTCGCCAAGCGCCAAAATGGCGCCCGTTTGGTCCAATCCGACCGCGCTTTGATCGAATATCTCCGCACCGAATTGCTGTTGCCGGATCCCGTCATCAGCGCCCTCTTGGACTATGTCCTCGAGAAACAAGACAACCAGTTGCCGCCTCGCTATGTCGAGAAGGTCGCCGGCTCTCTTGCCCGCTGCGGATTCGACAATGCCGTTGACGCTTATAACTATCTCCACAAACCGTCCAAAGGAAGCAAGACGGCTAAAACCGTCGCTCCGAAGGCGGAAGATAAGCCCGAAGGAAAGCCAACTGCCGAAGAAGATGCCCCGTCTTTCGATGAGCTCATGCGCATGATGCGGGAGGGTAAATAAATGGCGAAGAACGACATGGAATTGCTCGATATCAACCTGATTAATACCGGAGCCGCCGAAAACGAGAAAACCCTCCGGGATGCGGTTATCGAACTTAAAAACGACGCGAATGTCTCCAAAATCATCCGCGAATTCAAACTCAACGACGAAGACATCCTGCATTATATGCCGATGCTTCTCGATTACCGCAAGGACCGCGCGGTCTGCGATCACTGCCCTGGCTTATCCGCTTGTCCAAAGGACAACCCCGGCAGCGTCGTCGGCTTTGTCGTCGATGGCGGTTTCTTGACCAGACAGACTTCCCTTTGCGATCTTTATCGCCGTAAACTGCGCGTCGTCCGCGCCTATAAGTACGGTGATTATGACCCCGAGCTCCTCGATGAGAGGATGCGCGCCAATGCGTACGCCAATGAGCGCAAGCTTTGGGCAAACCTCATCCAGGCCCAGAAGGATCCTTCCAAGAACTGGGTTTATGTCGATGATGAGATGACTGCGGCCATGAAGCACATCATGGCGTTCACCAACTCCCTTGCGGAAGAATTCGGCGTTTCGATCGCGGCGATCGACCATCTGAGAACCCTCGATGCCCTCAAAGAAGAAGGCACCAAAGAAAAGAAGAAATTCGCCGAGGATATGAAAACGATCAAAAACGTCGATATATTAATCCTCAACAACTTTGCTTCCGAATATAAAAACGACTATATCCGCGACCAAATCATCCTGCCGATTCTCACCGATCGCGCGGTGAATAAGAAGATGACGATTCTCGTTTCGGCTTACTCGCTAGAGACCGCTTGCAAGATGTATGCCGGCCGCTTCAGCGACGGCAAAGAACAGGCCGCCAGAATGAAAAAAATCCTCCTCGCGAATGTGAACGAAGAAGTCATTTTCACCCCGGGAGTAGAGGATCGTTTCTAAAGATAAGAAATCTCTTTTAGTTGACGAATCAAATCTTCCTTAGAGCCATTTCCGGAAAGGCGGATTGCCGCGACGGACTTGGCTTTTTTCTTCGGATAGTTCCGGTTGATGGCCAAAGCGAGTTCGGGATCCTATCCGCGTTCGGCGACGCGGGCACGGCGGATCTTT
>CAMYXQ010000064.1 GCA_947303105.1 uncultured Caryophanales bacterium
GGGGCCGTCCGCGTGGTCGCTCGCGCCGATGCACGCGAGCACCTTCGCGCCTTCCAGCGTCATGCGGCGGGCCATGATGAGGCCGATGTCGCCGGAGCCGAGGATGAACACCTTCTTGCCGACGAGGTAGCCGAATTCGTTGAGGAAGAGCTGGGCTTGACCTGCGGTCAAAACACCCGCCGGACGATCGCCGGGGATGCCGATGGCGCCCGCATTCCTTTCGTAGCAGCCCAAGGCGTTGATGATCGCTTTGGCCTGGACCTCCACCACGCCCTCTTCGGCGTTGCAGTAGGTGATGACTTTGTCTTTGGTGATTTCGGTGACGGTGCTGTTGAGGACGTAGGGAATGCCGCGTTCCTTGACTTGGAGGATGAACCGTTCGGCGAATTCGGGACCGGTGAGTTCTTCTTTGAATTCGGCTAAGCCGAATCCGTTATGGATGCACTGGTTGAGGATGCCGCCGAGGAAGGCCATCTTCTCGATGATGAGGATGTCGCGGACGCCTTTGTCGTAGGCGCCGACGGCCGCGGCGAGGCCGGCGCTTCCGCCGCCGATGATGACTAAATCAACGCGTTTCATTATTCGGCCTCCTTTTTGACTTCGTCGACGATGATGGCGCTGCCTAAGCCATCATATAAAACATCCAAGGGGGTCTTGCCCATTTCCTCGGCGAGGAACTGGATGACCCGCGGCTGGCAGAAGCCGCCTTGGCAATGGCCGAATCCGGCCCGGGTGCGTTTCTTGATCGCTTTGACCGACTGGCAAGGCAACGAGCGGGACATGACGTCCTTCAGCTCGCCGAGCGACACTTTCTCGCAGTTGCAGACGAGAACGCCGTAGTCGGGGTTGTTCTTGATGAGTTCGTTCCGCTCTTCGAGGCTGAGCTCGAGGGGACGGACGTAGGGTTTGATTTTCGGGTTCCAATCGGCTTTCTTTTCGAGCGGGAGGATCGCTTTGACGAGTTCCTCCACCACATATTCGCCGATGGCGGGACTCGAGACGAGTCCGGGGCTCTCGATGCCGGCCACGTTGATGAAATGCGGTTCCTTCTTGGACGGCTCGATGATGAAGTCATGGGTGCTCGGCGTGGCGCGCAAGCCAGCGTACACGCGAATCTGCTCTTGGAACGGGATATTCGGGACCAAAGAGCTCGCCTGGGCTTTGACGTCGGCCAAGGTGAGGCTATCGGTGGAGACATCTTCCTTGTCGTCGACGAATTCGCTGGACGGGCCGACGAGATAGTTGCCGGAAGTCGTTCTCGTGAACAAAATGCCTTTGCCCTTCTCGCTCGGAAGCGGGAAGAGGACGTGTTTGACGAATCCGGGGTTGAAATGGTCGAGGACGTAATACTCGCCTTTTCTGGGGCGGATGCTCCAATCGATCGGTTCGACCATCGAGGCGATGAGGTCGCTATGGACGCCGGCGGCGTTGATGACGACCTTGGCTTCATAGTCGCCTTTGCTGGTATGGACCACAAAGTGGTCACCGACTTTGTCGATGCCGACTACTTTCGCATTGAGTTCGAGGCGGACCCCATTGTCGAGGGCGTTCTCCACCGCATGGGCGACCAATAAGAACGGGTTGACGATGCCGCCCGTCGGGCAAAGCAAAGTCCCCTTCACTGCGGGGTTGATGTTCGGCTCGATGGCCTTGGTTTCCTCGGCGGAGAGCAGTTTGCAGGGCACGCCGTTCTTGGCGCTCCGCTCCGCGAGTTCTTTGAGCATCGGGAGCTGCTCGTCGTAAAGAGCGACGGTCAAAGTGCCGTTCCTTTCAAACGGAACGTCGAGATCGTTGCACACTTCGTCCATCATCCGATTCCCGAGCACGTTGAACTTGGCTTTGTTCGTGCCGGGGAGCGGGTCATAGCCGGAGTGGGCGATGGCGCTATTGGCCATGCTCGTCGCATCGCAGACGTCGTTCTCCTTTTCCAAAATGAGTGCGGATACCCGATACTTCGAGAGATTTCGGGCGATAAAGGCGCCGACCGCACCGGCGCCGATGATAATTACGTCTTCCATATGCCATTAGTATAGGCTTCCTAGAAGGAAGAAAAAAGGGGAAAGACGACAAAAAAGAGGTCTCTATTAACGAAGACCTCTTTCGTTCTAGATTTTAGTGGCGTCCGCCGCGGGAGTTCCCGCCTTTGGGTCCGTGACCGCGATCGCCGCCTTTGCCCCCGCGGAATGCGGGCTTGGCCGGGCGTTCTTCGTAGCCTTCGGGCTTGTCGATGAACTCGCGATGGCTGACTTTGACTTTGCCGTCTTCGATGCCGATGACGACAACCTTCAAGCGGTCGCCGACTTTGACGACGTCATTGGCGTCCTCGATGTACTTCCAATCGAGGCGCGAGACGTGGCAGAGACCATCGGTCGTTCCGAATAGATTGACGAAAGCGCCATAGTTCTCGACGCGGTTGACTTCGCCTTCGAAGATCTCGCCGACTTTGGCTTCGCGCACGATGTTCTCGATGATTTCGCGGGCTTTGTTGATCATCTCGCGGTTCATGTGATAGATGGTGATATCGCCGCTGTCTTCGACATCGATCTTGACGTTGTCGCAATCGGCGATGATCTGGTTGATGACCTTGCCGCCGGTGCCGATGACATCGCGGATCTTATCCGGATCGATGACGAGGTGATCCATCTTCGGCGCCCATTCGCTGACATCCGGACGCGGTTCGGCGATCGCCTGCTTCATGACCTCGCGGATCTCCGCGCGGGCCTTCTTGGCCTGGGCGAGCGCTTCGCTCAAGACGTCACGGGTGACGCCGTGGATCTTGATGTCCATCTGCAAAGCAGTGAGACCGTTTTCGGTGCCGGCGCACTTGAAGTCCATGTCACCGAAGTGATCTTCGAGACCCTGGATATCGGTGAGGATGGTGTACGGATGTTTGCCATCGAGCGGGCCGGAAGTGATGAGGCCCATCGCGATGCCGCTGACGATGCCTTTGATCGGGACGCCGGCCGCCATGAGCGACATGCAGCCCGCGCAGATGGAGGCCTGCGAAGAGGAGCCGTTGGACTCGACGACGTCGGCCACCGTGCGGATGGCATACGGGAATTCTTCTTTGGTCGGGAGGACGTAGCTTAACGCACGTCCGGCAAGCGCGCCATGGCCGACTTCGCGGCGTCCGGGAGCGCCTATGCGACCGACTTCGCCGACCGAATAGGGCGGGAAGTTGTATTGATGCATGAAGATCTTCTCGGTCTGCGGGGTGAGGTTATCGACGATCTGGGCGTCGCTGAGCGGGCCAAGGGTCGTCGTGGAGATGACCTGGGTCTGTCCGCGGGTGAACATGGCCGAGCCATGAACGCGCGGGAGCAAATCGACCTGGGCGTCCAAAGGACGGATTTCGTCGACCTTGCGGCCGTCCGGGCGGATCTTCTCTTCGGTGATGAGGCGACGGACTTCGTTGGCGACCATCTCCTCGAGGATGCCGTTGACCATGCGCATCGTGGCGACATGGAGTTTCTCGGTTTCGTATTTGCGGGTGTCGTAGTCTTCGATGATCTCGTTCTTGAGGGCGTCGATGGCGTCCTGGCGTTCGAGTTTGTCGAAGATGGAAATGGCTTTGACCATTCTTTCGCCGACGCGGCTTTCGATGTCGTCGCGGAGCTCCTGGCTCGGGGTGAACAGAACGATCTCGCGGTTCGGTTTGCCGATCTCTTTGATGATTTCTTCTTCGAAGGCGCAGAGGGTCTTGATCGCTTCATGGGCGAACATGATGGCGTCGAGCATCTCCTCTTCGGGGACCTCCGCCGCACCGGCTTCGACCATCATGATGGCGTCTTTGGTGCCGGCGACGGTTAAGTCGATGTCGGAATTCTCGGCCTGTTCGATGGTCGGATCGATGACGAATTCGCCATTGACGCGGCCGACGCGGACGCCGGCGATCGGGCCATCAAAGGGGATATCGCTGATGCAGAGGGCGAGGGAGCTGCCGAGCATCGCGGTCATTTCCGGGCTGTTGTCGGGGTCGACCGACATGACGGTGTTGACGATTTGGACTTCGTTGCGGAATCCGTCGGCGAATAACGGACGGATCGGGCGGTCGATGAGACGGGCGCTCAAGGTGCCATGTTCATCGGCGCGGCCTTCGCGGCGCAAGAACGACTGCGGGATTTTGCCCGCGGCGTACTGCTTTTCGACATATTCGACGGTAAGCGGGAAAAAGTCACCGTCCCGCGGGGTGTCGGCGCAGCAGGCCGTGGAGAGAACCACGGTGTCGCCGAAGCGGATGAAGGTCGCCCCGTCGGCTTGCTTGGCGATCTCTCCGGTCTCGACTTGAATTTTTCTTCCAGCGAAGTCGAGTTCGAACACTTTCTTCATTTGTTTCCTCTTTTCTTAATCTTAAAACGGGGGCATTTTAGCACACCTATTCGGAATGCGCACGCATAAACGAGCATAAAGTGCGCGAAAGTGGGAATAATGACGTTTTTGATATAAAAAAGCCCCCATGTTGGGGACTTTTCTTTCTTGGGTTCGCTTATTTGCGGAGCGAGAGAGCGGCAAGAACCTTGAGGTACTCTTCGCGGTCGGTCTTCGCAAGGTAGTTGAGAAGGCGGCGGCGTTTTCCGACGAGGATCAAGAGGCTTCTGCGGGCAATCGGATCCTGCCCATTGTTTTTGATGTGGGCATTGAGTTTCGCGATTCTCTTGGTGAGAAGGGCGATCTGAACCGAGGCGTTGCCGGTATCGGCGGCATTTTTCCCAAAGCGGGCAACTTCGACGTTGACCTCTTCTTTGTTGAGGGCCATGGTTTTCTCCTTTCAGTTAATACTTGGCTCTATCAAGGTTGCGTCATAGGAGAACGGCGCAACTAAGGTAGGCTGCAAGTGAGATAATACACGGAACTTGGGCAAAAGCAATAGAGAAATGTATATTTCTTCTTGCGATATGCGCCCAGGTGGGAATAATATTTTCCGCGTTGGAGGTCGCATTTATGAAATTCCGCAATATCGCCATCATCGCTCACGTCGACCATGGGAAAACGACCTTGGTGAATTCTTTGCTGACCTCTTCCCACACCTTCCGCGACAACGAAGTCATCCGCGACCGCGTTTTGGACTCGAACTCTATCGAGCGCGAACGCGGCATCACCATTTTGGCCAAGACGACTTCGATCATCTGGAAGGATACCAAAATCAACATCGTCGATACCCCGGGGCCCGCCGACTTCGGCGGCGAGGTCGAACGCATCATGCATATGGTCGACGGCTGTTTATTGCTCGTCGACGCCTACGAAGGCACGATGCCCCAGACC
>CAMYXQ010000065.1 GCA_947303105.1 uncultured Caryophanales bacterium
GTCGGTGTTACGATAATGTTACGATTTGGCCGTTTTCTGGGCCTTTTCAAACCCTTTTTTATTGGGAATCGCCCTTGCCGGGGTGGAGCCGGAAGGACGATTGTAACAGGGTTGCGGAAGACTCCGCACGACAAAGATGGCGATTAGTATCGAGAAAAGCAAGTGATATGTCAAAAATCGCTACGCACACAAGGTCTTGTGCGAACACTATCTCCCTTCCACCCTTTTCCCCATCAAGCCGTGACGGCCACGGAGAACGGCCACGGAGCCGATGTTGTGCTGGCTGCGCTTGCTCAAAACTCGCATCAATGGGTGACGGCGTTCGCTTTCTGGCGTTTGTAGTCCATCGCTTCCACCTGGCTTTCCAGCTCATCGCGTAGGTCTGCCACGTCGGCCAGCAGTTCCACGGCATCGGTCGCGTCTATCTCCGGGAGCCGATGTTGGACGTGGTTTTCTTCGAGGGTCTTGTGGGCGAAGATGGTAATTTTGGACGCGCGGACGATGAAGTCGTCGAGCCGATGGCAAAGGTCGATCACGTCGTCCAGTAGGGCGATGTTTCGGTCGGTCTGTGTTTCGTTCGGCCTGGAAGTGGCGTAGAAGTTTTTAAGCATTGATTGTGTCTTTGTGTATAGCGGTCACAAGGTAGGAAAACTCGCCGTATCTTCCAAGGAATTTTTCACTTATTTAATTGAAAATCAATAACTTGCAACAAATGTTGATGAATGTTGATTCCGATGGCTTCCTATACGCCAGGGTCATTCGTTCCTCGTTGCTCAAACGGTCGGCCAGCAGACGGCAAGTTCCGGCCGTGGCGGTCGGTTCTATCTTCCCGGCTTCCACCAGCAGACGGAAGACTCCGCCGCCGTCGCGGATGGCGTATTGTTCTGCCGTGGACAAGTCCGTCGTCCATCTATCTCCGGCTCCATCTATGCCGATGCCGGAAACGATGGTCGCTTCGGTGGGGGTCACGCCGCGATATATTGCTATTCTCTCCATATGCCAAATTAAAAGGGGGGATGCCCTGGCAGACCGAAGCATCCCCCACGTCCGGCGGCTGGTGTTACTCGCGCGGAAGCAGACCTTTACGCCGCAAGACTTCGTTTCGGCGCTCGGTGGGGTCGTAGTCCAAAAGATCGGCGACGGTGTTTTTGAGTTCGTCTTCCAAGTCTTTCAACTCGTTGTCGGCCGCCTGGATTTCGGCGGCGCGGTGGGCGCGGAAATCTCGCAGTTCCGCGACTCTGGCCATTATGGCCTGTCTTCGTGTTGCCATTTGCTTATCGGTTTAAAGGGTTGTTGCTGGGGTTGTTGAGCGCGACGTGGTTCATCACGAAGTCCAGGTCTTTCTGGTGGAGGGTTCCGACCGGGTGACGCCGGAAAGTGATGTCGCGGTACAAGTCCACGTCGGCCGGTTGCTCGTCGGCGCGGACGTATTTCTCGACGAGTTCGATGGCGTTCACGCCTTGCAGTTCCAGCGCCTTAACCTGGGCGGCGATGTCCAGCAGGTGGGCGACGTCGGCCTTCATCTGGTCGGTGACGCGAATGGTGAAGCCGTCCTCGATTCGCTTGGCCATAACCACGGCGTCCACGATTGGCTGTCCGTCCTCGGTGACGTGAATGTCGGTCTTGGTGTTGATGGCCAGGCCGTCGCGGATGCGGTCGAAACGACGTTGCAGCATATCGGCGCGGAGCCATTGGTCTTGGGTGACGGCTTCGCGCTCGTTCTCGCGCCAGGTCTTGGCGACGTAGGGTCGGCATTTGAGCCGTTTGGCTTCCCGGTCGGCTCGGTTCCAGACCACGGCCAGCAGACCGTCGCGTCCGTGTTCGAGGACTTCGAGAACGTCGTCCACGGATGCCGGGAAGTCGCCGTCGTGAAGGAAAGCGACGCATTCGTCCAGGACGATTTGCAGTTCGCCGATCTGGGTGTTACGGACGCCGATGGCGTGGTCGTCACGGAGAAGGACTTCGCCGTCCTTCTCAACAAGTGAAGGGTTCGTGAAAGGTAACATGGTTAAATTGATTTATGGGTTGATTACTTGCCTTTGACGATGTCGGAAATTTCGTGGAGCCGCGTTTGCAGTTCCGGGTGATTGAGCCGTATTTCGTTGAACATGGCTTTGAGGTGGCATTCCTTGCACGATAGCGGAAGGTAGAATCTCATCGGCTTGTCCTGTTGAGGTGGCGCGATTTCGCCTTGTTTGTTGAGGATGACTTTCAGCGCGTCCAGGACTTCGCCGGGGTCGGTCGCCGTGTTTACCAGCTCGTTTAACTTGCGTATCTGGTTGGCCGGGATGGAATAGTCCACGAAGCCGGGAGCCGCATTCTTGCCGGACTCCCTGGACGCCTGGAAACGTGCGGCCACTTCGGCTTCCATCTTCATCCGTTCCTTGGCCTTGCGGTCGGCGATGATGGCTCGTTGCTCGGAAAGGTATTGGACGACTTTCTCCGACCTGATCCATCGACTTGCGGTCGCGGCCGGGTCTTTCAACTTGTCCCAATCTTCCAGACTTCCGGGATGGGCGAGTCGGTAAACATAGACCGGCGAAAGGTCTTCGTTCTCATAGAGATAAAGCCGGATGGCGGCTTGTTCTCGGATTGATAAGTCTTGTGTCTTCTTTGCCATTTTATTTTCGTTTTAAGCGACTTTCTATTCGTGGGTGTATCGTTGTGCCAGAATGTCGGCGAGGTCGCATTTCTGCCAATCTTGGCCGTTGAGGACGGCGTGTTCGTGGGCGATGCGACAAATACTCCATCCGGGGAATCCGTCGAAGGTTTCCGACCATTTCCCGGTGGCGTCGGCATCCGGGAAGCAAACGACCTTCCGGCCGTTGAGGACGGCGGCGGCTCGGTCAAGATTGGCCGTCGCTCCACCTGTCGCCAGCCAAATGTAGTGGGGGAAGCAGACGGCCGCGACGATGGCCGTCTTCTCGCTTTCCACAAGTCCGACGATGGCGTCCGGGTAGCGCCGGAGAAGGTGTTCGCCGTACAGGCATCCGTCGTGCTGCCAATCGGCCGGGAGCATCTTGGCCTTCCTCAACAAAGAACCAGCCGCCAGGATGGAGCCGTCGGCGTCGCGGTCGCGGTGGCCGTTCGTCTGGTATTTCATTATCTTTCCGTCGCGGACTCTGCCGTCGCGGTCGTAGTACCAGAAAATCGGGTGGCCGTCCGTGGTGATGCCGACGCCGTAGTCGTGCCAAGCGCATTCGAGAACCAGGTCGTCGAGCCAGGTTTCCAGCCAGGCACGGAGCGAGTCTTCACGGTGCAAGTCGATGGTCTTGGCGACAAGGTCGGCCGGGATCGTGTGGACGTTGGACTCGTCGCCGATGGTGGGGATGGTCTTGGCCGCAGCCGTCGGCTTGGGGGAAGGTTTCCGGGTGTGGGTGTTCATTTTTCGGGTGGGTTCATCGAAGGGGATGCCGTAGTCGTCACAAAGGGCGCGAAGCAGCCGCACGAAGTCTTGTTCGTGGTATCGGTTTTTCAAGAACGACCACAAGTCGCACGACTGAAACGAGCCGCCGTTGTATTGGAGATATACGGAGCCGTTCGGCATAATGACGAAGGTCATTTTATCGCGGCGGTCGGTGGCGCTTCCATCCGGGCGCTGGCTGGTTCGCCAGACCACGGTCGCGCCGTTTCTCTGGATGCGGCACGGCGTCCAGGTTAGGCCGGTGGCGACGGCTGGGCGCTCGATGATGGCTCGTTGTATTTTGTCGATAAGATAGTCCATTTGCTTGGCGTCGGTTGTTTGTTTCCGATAGTTGGTTGGCGGTCTATTATATACCTATCCATCCAACCAACTTTAAAAAGATAAATAGTTGTTAGTTGGTTGGCGCTTATCTATAAGCGCCAGCAACCAACCAACTTTGCTTTTACCCATCTTCCAGGCATTTTTGATATACGCCACGACCGACCCTTTGGATGCGTCCTTCCTTGACGAGGTCGGCGACGGCGTCCTTGCCTGTGCCTTCCTTCTCGGCATAAGCGACGAGTTCGGCGTGGGTGTATGTCGTTCCCGGCTCCATCGCGGCGAAGATGATGTCCTTTGTCGCCAGCCGTTTTTCCGGGATGGGAGCCACGACCGGGACGATGTTGTCGTCTTCATCCTTGGAGAACGAAAACGGCTCGAAGGGTCGGCCACGGCTGTCCTTGCATCTACAAGTGAAGATGTCGCCGTTCTTCTCCATTCCGATACTCGTTTCGCATTTCCGCATAAGTTCGGAACCGATATGGCCACGGAGTTTTCCGGCGGTCTGGACGGGGTTCGGGTTCGTGTGGCAGACGGTCACGATGCCGCAGTCGTATTGCTCGGAAACGGCCAGCAGCTCGGCCACGACCATAGCGGAAGACGTGTTGTCGTTCGCGTCTTGCAGAAGGTCGGTCACGCCGTCCACGATGGCCAAGTCCGGCCGACGGTCGGCGATGGTTTCCTTTATGATTGTGAGCCGTTCTTCGGGGGAGTATTGGCGAAGCGCCGCGACCTGGATCTGGCCGTCGTTCGTCCGTTTCATCCCGGCCATCTGGAAGGCCTTCTCGACTTGGCGAAGGATGCGGAACAAGGGTTGTTCGCAGTCAAACCAAAGGACGTGAAGGTCACGCACGGCTTCGATTGCAAGCGCGTTTCCGCAGAGGACGGCCACGGCAAGCAGACGCACCCACGAAGTTTTCCCGGCCTTCTGGATGCCGGAAACGACGGTCAGTCCCTGCCGGAAGATGATGGACGTTTCGCCAATCTTGGCGAGGAATGGCGGCTCGTCCGGGATGGGTTGCGAGATGTCCACGAACACTTCGTCCCATCGCCTGGGCGCCGGGCGTTCCATCGCTTCGGTAACGGTGGCGATTAAGTCAAGCGGTTCGTTCATTTCGGGCATCTTTTTGCAGTTTGAGCCAATAGCCGAAGCGACGGCAATCGCGCCAAAGGAAACGTCCGCAACCGTCCCAGCAGACGCAAGAAACGCACGGAATAACTTGCATAGTACCAAGAATTTCCGTATCTTTGTCGTGCGTGAAATCCGAAGTCGTCGTGGCTTCAAATTGGACTCCTTCGGGAGTCCTTTTTTCATTTTCCGTCATACTACCTTGCATTAGGGGTCGGGCATCCGGCCTCGATCCACGGCGTTACTTCTGCCGTCACGAACATAAGTTTTGCGCCCACCTTGACCGCGCCAGGGATGGCCTTGTCGTGGTTCTTCTGGTAGATGGTTTGCTTTTTGAAGCCGGTTTCCTTCATCAAGTCCTCAACCGTCATGCGGTCGCCGTACCTGGAC
>CAMYXQ010000066.1 GCA_947303105.1 uncultured Caryophanales bacterium
TACCCCTGCTCGTCGCTTGCGGGACGGTGGATTCTTCTTCCGTTGCCCCCTCCTCATCGGAGCCTGCTATCTCTTCGGACACTTCCCTTCCCGAGAGCAGCGTCTCCTCTTCCGAGCCGGAACCCATCATCTACAATCCTGACGTGGATGTTTCGTACCGCGAAGGACGCGATTTCAGCGGCGTGAAGCCCCCGAAGAATGAATTTTCCATGCAGGACATTCCTGAGTTGGTCGAAGGCTGTCGGGTCGCCCGCAATTCCATGGACACCCACATGCTCATCGGCCCCACCTCCCGTTTGAATCTCTTCAAGAACCCTGGAAAAATCTCTCTGTCGGTCATCGATATCCGTGGAATGGCCAATCCGGAGGAAGAGGTCAGCGTCAGTGACGATCGCGTCATGTTCATGACCAACGCGCCGATCAATCTGACCGTCAGAGGGACGAATCAGAATATCGCCGTTGGCTATGATACGGTGAAAGAGATCGATCGCGGTTTGCTCGCGATTTCCCATGTGACGACGACGAACGGCACAACGCTCAAGATCTCGGACTATTACTACACGGCAGAAGCCTCCGATGGAGCGGCTTTCAATTTCACCCGCGTTGTCAAAGCGGAAACCATCTCGTCTTCCGACAACAACATCGGTTTCGATTTCACCATGAGCGCCGCTCATTCGGGCTCGATGGAATATTTTGTCCCGAACAACGTCTTCAAGTCCTATAGCGGCGGCAAATCGACCTACCAGGAAATGCAGCTCGGCTCCCCGTTCGTCATGATCCGCGATTCCAGCCGCGGCTATTGCTTATCGCTCAGCCGTTATAAACCGGTCATCACCTACCAAAACAACTCCTATGCGAGTTATTCGACCGATTCCAGCACGCGGGCACTGACCGTCAGCTATCCCGCCGTCAGCGGCAACCGCAAATTCCTCGAATTCAGCGCAGAAAGCGACCAAATCGTCTATGACATGACGATCCGTTCCTGCTACGAAAAGGATTATGACGACGCCAGCGTCCATACCTATAACACCGTCTTCAACCTGACCGATCCGCGCATCGTTGCCACCGACATCGATGAGGTGTATCGCATCATCAACGAAGACTGGAAAGTGTTCCTCCACGAAGAAGAGCAAGACAAGCTCTTCAACGGCAACCCGACCGGCGAGAAATACATGTCCTACGGTTTGCCTTGGAGAATCTATATCGAATCCGGCGAATTCGGCCCCTATACCTATCAGGCCGGCTTCATCGGACAGCAATTGCCGAGCGCCTACAACATGATGTACTACGGTTATATGAATGACGACGAAGTCGCCATCCAAAACGCCTTCCACATCAATGACTTCTGGGTCGAAGACGCCGAAATGATGTCTATCGTCGGCGTTCCCCATATTTGGTACGACACTTGGTCGGACGGATTCCGCGCCTATCCGTGCTTCCTCCGCATGGCGGTGGACGCGATGGAAGGCTTGCTTGACTCCTACGTCCTCGCCGAATCCAAAGGCGTCCACAAAGAGAGTTGGGAAGACGCCCTTCTCAGCTTCGGCGACTTCCTCGTGAACTTCCAAAACGAGGATGGCAGCTACTATCGTTGCTATAACTATTCCGGTGGCCCGTTCGAAAGTTGGGACGATGGCATCGAAGAACCCCCTGGCAACATTTGCCAGTCGACTTCCAAATCTTGCACCGCGATGCCGATCCGCTGGCTGATGAAGATGTATCAGATCACCGAAGACGAGACGTATCTCGACGCGGCTGTCGCTGCCGGCGAATACGTTTACGACAACATCTACAGCACCAAACAATATCGCGGTGGCACCTGCGATAATCCGAACCAAGTCGATAAAGAGGCTGGCGTGTACGCCATGTACGCGTTCGATGTCCTTTATACGATGACCGGCGAAGCCAAGTGGCTCACCGCTTTGCAGCAAGCGGCCGCCTTCACGATGTCGACCGCCCTCATCGTCTCCTATCCGGTCCGCCCGTCTTCTTTGAAGGCGGCCAAACCGTTGATGGCCGGCTATAGCGATGGCATGAGCTTCATCGGCTGCAATGCCAGCAGCGGCGTCGATAACTACATCGCCTTCATTTACTACGAATTGTTCCGAATTTACATCCATACCGGCGATCCGACTTACCTCCGCCAGGCCGAATTCGTTCAGCAGAACACGAAGTCGATCATGGACTGGGATGGCGAACTCGGATATCCGTATAAATCCTTGGTCGCCGAGGCGTCCAGCATCTCCGGTTTCTCGTTCGGCAGCGTCGATAACGGCTGCTGGGTTACCTGGAGCAGCGCCGCCAACGCCGAACCGATCACCAAGATGCTGCGGAACTTCGGCTGCGCCGACGTTGCCGCCTTCCGCGATACGGGCCTTGATGTCCTTCGCGAAAGATTAGCCAAAGTAGGGGCTTTCTGATGAAACATCATCATTTGAATACCAAAACAAACAGGAGGGACCATATGAGACCTAGTTTGATCGGCCTCTTGCTCGCATTGCCTTTGGCAATCGGCATGGGCGCCGGAGAGATTGGCTCGCCAGCCTCCCCGCGGAAAGCGCATCGCGCGCTATCCGATACGGAGAGGGATGTCATCGCCATATCCTCCAGCAGCGATTACTTCCATCGCGAAAAAACGGAAGAACAAGGGACTTGGCAAATCAACGAAGACTCCATCGGGCTCGACGCGTTCGGCGCGGGCTATGCGATGGATGGCGCCAATCTCTTGACCAAGAAAGGGGATGCCCTGGGCGCCTTTGAGTTCACCGTGAACATCAAAGTCAACGACATCAAATCCGGTGTCGAAAACCCGATGATCGGCTTCATCCCCTGGTATTTCGACGACGACAACTACATGTTCGTCCAGTTGAAGTTCTCCAGCGCGTCGCAATTCCAGACGACCGCGGATGAACAGAGCGAAGGCTACGGCCTTGAGCAGCTCATCTTCTCTGGCAAGTACAAAGGCGAAGCCAAGTACAAGACCCAGACCGGTCAGGAAGAGAACACCGTCATCAACGCCGGCGGAAGCGCGCCCTCGAGCGAGCTCCTCAGCGCCAAGCGTTCCTTGAAGAACGCGGACGGCCACACGCTCAAGATCCGTTTCGAGAATGACTCAGCGACCGCGCTTTCGTATCACACCACGATCACCTACAACGATGTGCAGATCACCAAGACCTATGCTTGGTTCTACACCGCGATGCCGGAAAACATGGCAGTCGGTTTCATGGCGCAGGACGTCAAGTGCACCTTCTCCGATGCGATCCTCGATGACTTCTACGCCACGAATAACTCCGCGGTTCTCGCCCGCGACTGGCGCCAGGCCAACGGTTTCACCTATCGCACCCAGAACGGCGTTGATTCCTGGACCTTCGGCGAAGGCGATGCGGTGGACTTTGTCACCGACGCCGTCAAGAATGGCAGCAAGAAAATCAGCGAATACACCGTGAGCGGTTCCAACATCGCCGGTTACGATACCAACCGCGGCTATACCCTCAATTCGTTGAAGGAAGATTCTAATGGCTTGCCTCAGAACTATGAGGTCAAAGCTTCGTTCTCCCTCTCCGAGATTCCTGAATACACCGGCAAGACCTTAACCCAAGGTTATGGCCTCCTCGCTTGGTACATGAACGATATCAACTTTGTTGATGTCATGATCCGCAGGACCGTCAGCGGCCTCAAAGCCTCCCCGACCATCAAGGGCGAGATCGTCCTCTTTGGCTGGCTCGATGCTTCCAGCTCGAAAATCGGCACAAATGTCTATACTTTGCCGTCGAGTTTCGATTTCACCGCCGCCCACACCCTGCGCGTTGAAAAGAAATCCACCGGGTTCTATGTCTTCTTAGACGATGGCAGCAGCCCGGTTCTCCAGAAGATCGTCAAAGGCACCGAAGTGAACTACTTCTATGGCTACGAAGGCTACAACGCCAAGTTCCATGCCACCAAGATCGAAAGCAAAGCGATCTACGAAGCCTATGACGAAATCGCCGTCCTCGACGATGCCGGCAATGCCTGGCGCGCCGCGGGCGCTTCCAAGAGCGCTTGGACTTTCGCCGATGGTGGCGTTGCCGTCTCCGCGAGAGGCGAATCCCACAAGAGAAGCTACATCATCGGCACCAGCGATGTCTCTGATATCAATATGTCCGTCATCCTCGAAGGCACTGCCACCGTTGGTAACGGCTACGCCGAATTGATGCTCGCCCCCTACATGGTCGACGAGAACAACTATGCCCGTATCGGTTTGGTCTTCGACGGCGGTCATGTCTATGCCCGTATCCGCACCGTGACCTACACCGATGCCGACATGGATGACCTCCGCGATCCGCAGGTCAACCTCAAACAAACCGAGCTCCAAGGCGTTTCTTTGAACGGTTCGTTCGTCCTCAAAGCCGAACTCATCCGCACCACCTTGGCTCTCTACCTCAATGGCGAACTCATTTATGGCCGCGTCATCTCCGACATCGATCAGGTCAGCGATGACTATGGTTTATATCTCACCAACATCGATCTCACTGCCACTTCGTTCCGCACCGAAGGCTACAAGAAGTACACCGAATACCAAGTCGGCGACTATCGCACCTCGGCGATGAAATACAACGCGTGGACGATCGATGAAGAAGGCCGCCTCGCCGGCGATGCCACCTACACCCCGGAAATGCGGAAGGATGAATTCGATGGCGAACGCACCTTCGCGATCAAAGAGAACACCATCCGCGATAACTACGAACTCCATTGCGATATCATCGCAACCGCCCAGAGCGAAGCCGAAGACCGCGTCGGCGTCGTCATGTGGTATCTCGACAACGAGAACTTCATGATCTTCTATATCGACTCCTGGCGCATGGACAGCACCGTCCCAAGAACGACCATCTACGGCAAACTCGATGGCAAGACCCTCCCGGTTACCTTCAACCATGGCGGTTGGTTCCCCGAGGGCGAAAACGAAGTCGAGCCTGGCATCACCCAGACCGAAGCCAGCCAAGTCACCCATTTGCATCACATCTGCGTGACCAAGCAGGGCAATAACTTCACCTGCTATGTCGATAAGCCGGGACAGGGTTATATCTCCTACACCGTCGCCGCCGGACTTCCTTCCGCCACCGGCAAGACGGTTTACTCTGGCTTATATACCTACAATGACGCCATCCTCGTCCACACTTACGACGTGACCGAAATCGGCGCCTACAACGCCGCCAATGCGCAC
>CAMYXQ010000067.1 GCA_947303105.1 uncultured Caryophanales bacterium
GGCTGTTCCACCGCACGAGGGCTTCGGCGGAGATGAACGCCTTGGTGTTGAGGCTGTATTTGGCTTGGTAATAGACGACGAATTCCTCGTTGCGGAGGCCATCCATCATCTCTTTGCGTTCGTCGACGGTGACTTCGGTGCGGAATGACTCGTCATAGACGGTGATCGCTTCGAAGTTGCGTTCGGACATATCGAGGGCGATGGTCGCGTTCTCGATTTCGCGGAAGAGTTCCTGATCGAGCGGGGCGGCGGCTAAACCAAAGGTCGGGTGGACCCAGATGTGCAAATCGTTCTCGGTGACGATGGTATAGACGATATCTTCCATCTTTTCGATGAAGGCATCCAAATCCTCGCGGCTGACGGGGATCGCGTAGAAGAGGAAGGTGCCGTGGTTGAAACAGTAAATCCACCGCCTGCGGTCTTTGCGGCCGTTGAAGTATTCTTCGATGGCGATGGCGATGTTGGCGTTCAAAGAGGCAACTTCGTCGTTGCGGCGTTTATTCTGCATCAAAGCCTGGTTTGAAGCCGACAGAGCGACGACATAGTGTTTCTTGTTTTTGTAACGGCGGACCCGGCGGAGCGAGATGGCGCTTTTCTGGAAGGTATAAAGGTTATAGAAACCATTCGCGATGCCGAGGGAGTAGGCGTTTTCAAGGGCCAATGAATTCTCGGAGGAACGGATGGCGGCATAACGGTTGAAAGCGCTCTCGAAGAGCAAGGCCGTGGCCGAGGTGGCGATGATCAAAGCGATGATCGCGCCTTGATGGCCATCGAGCTTGCCAAGAACCGTCAGCACGATGAAAACGACGATCGCCGCGATGTTCATGGCGAAGAGGATGATGGCTAAGGATAGGAATAGTTTACGCTTGTTCATCGGTTTCCTCCTTCGCGGCTTGCGCTTTGGCGCGCTCTTCGGCTTTCTTGGCGAGCATCTGCTCAAGCATTTCTTGCTTGAGGCGGGCGCGGTCCTTGTCGCTGAGGCCCTCTAAGCCCGCCGGGGCGGCCCCACCGCCTTCGGCGGCGCCCTCCGGTTCTTCTTTGAAGGCTTTGAACAAATCCATCACGCTGGAAATGACGAGATAGAAAGCGGGGACGAGCAATAAGATGAGCAGACCCCAGACTGAGCTGATGAAGCCGAATACGCCACCTAAGAATCTGTTATTGACGACGACTTGTCCCAATAACTCTTTCTCGGTGAAGGCCTGATACTGCCCCTGGCGGGAGTACATGCCCTGGTCATTGATGCCAGCGACGATAAACACGTATTTGCTTTCATCGCCGACGGGATTCTCGCGGACTTTGATCTCGCGGACCCGGTGGGTGATGACGAGGCCATAGGCCTCACCGCTCGTGACGCGGTTGGTGAGAACGGGATCGGTGGGATTGTCGGCGAGCTCATCGGCTTGCGAGTACACGTTGATGAAGGTGACGTCGACCGTCTCCCCCGCCGTGTATTCGGCATAGATGTCATCCAAGCTTTTAAGTTTCGTAATGATAGCCGTCTTGACCGGATACTCCGGTTCCATGGAGTCGGTCTTGACGATGAAGGCCCCCATGCCGAAACGGATCATCTGACCATAATGGTTCTTGCGATTGACCATGCCGTCGATCTGGGCGGCGCCGGAAACGACGAAAAGGGCGGCTAAGATGCCGGTCACGACCCACTCGAAGATCTTGCGGGCCTTGCTCTTCGGTTTCTTTACCCTCTTCGCTTTCTCGCTCATAACTTAATGACTTTGCCGCCTAGGCGTTTCTTGATGTCGTTGGCTTTGTTGAAATCATCAAAGATGGTCGCCAAAGGCTTATTGGAATCGTAATGGCCTTCAGAGATGTAATAACCATCCGGGGTTTTGACGATGAACATGCCGGGGATCTTGGGCCGTTCGGGTTCTTTGACCGGCTCGGGCTTGGGTTCGGGTTTCGGTTTCTTGGGCGCCGGCTTTTTCTTCGCGGCCGGTTTCTTTGGCTTCGGTGCCGGCTTCGGCTCGGGTTCGGGCTCAGGCTGTGGCTCCGGCTCTGGTTCGGGCTGTGGCTTAGGCTGCGATTCTTCGACGACGGGCTCAGGAGCGGGTTCTTCCACCACCGGCTCGGGCTGAGGCTCTTCGACCACAGGCTCTTCAATCACGGGCTCGGGTTCGGGGATGGGCTCAGGCTCAGGTTCTGGTTCAGGCTCAGGTTCGGGCTCCGGCTCCGGTTTGGGTTCGGGTTTCGGCTTTTTCTTCGGCGCGGCCTTCTTCTTGGCGGGCGCTTTCTTCTTGGCGGCCGGCTTCTTCTTAGGCTCTGGTTTGGGCTCTTCGACCGGCTCGGACGCGGAAATCGGCTCGCTTTCGGCGGGGATTTCTTCTTTTTCCGGCTCGATTTGCGGGATTTCTTCCGGCGCGGGTTCTTCGACTGGCTCTTCTACCGGGGCTGGCTCAGGTTCGGGTTCGACCGCTGGCTCAGGTTCCGGCTGCGGTTCGGGTTCTGGTTCGGGCTGCGGTTCCTCGACGACGGGCTCGGGGGCGGGTTCCTCCGCCACTGGCTCGGCTTCGGGCTCAGGCTCAGGCTCTTCTTCGGCTTTGGCCTGCTCCTCGGCAAGGAGGGCGGCGGCCAACGCTTCTTGGCGGGCTTTCTCTTCGGCGAGGCGCTTCTCCTCTTCGGCCGCTTCGAGGGCTTCGCGGGCGGCGCCGGCGGCTTCGCGGATTTCTTCGCGAACCGCTTCGAGGCGCTCGTGTTCTTCTTTGGCGATGATCTCGGCTTCCTGGGCTTCGAGGGCAAGGCGCGCTTCCTCGCGCTCGGAAAGGACTTTCTCGACGCTCTTCTCGAATTTGGCGGCGTCTTTCTCTTTCCGTTTGAGCAAAGCGAGGACTTCTTTTTCTTCGGTCTTGATCTCTTTCTTCTCGGCATAATCGTCCGCGTAATATTCGCGTTCGTGCTTGGTCGGGTGAAGCGGGAGATCGGCCTTGAAGTCGTCGCCTTTGTATTTGAGGTAGCCTTCGTCGGCCCGGACGAAATTGATCGGGCCTTCGAGGTAAGTGCCGTGGAGGAAGGCTTCGTCGTCGATCGAGCGGAGCATCTTCGGCTTGTAGACTTTGCTGCTTAAAGAAGTCGCGGTCCGGTTCACGCCGTGGACGGCGAGGTAGTTTGCCAAAACGGTCAGATGCAACTGACCGAGTTCGTCGCCATTGAAGGTGCTATAACGCTCATCGACCTTGTAGTTGACGCCGAGGCGGTCATAGCTCTCGATGAAGCGATACACTTCGTAGCAATGATGGTATTTGGGGTTCTTGCGCAAAATGTTGGTCATCAGGATCGGGTTGCGGACGTCGCGCTCGGTCTTCAGTTTGCGCATGAACTGCGAGTTGTAGTAATAGAGAACATAGTTCTGGATCTCGGCGATGCGTTCGATGTATTTGCTGCTTTCGACGCCGTTCTGGTCGGTCTTCGGGGCGGTGACTTTGATCTTCGTCTCGATTTCGACTTCGGCCCCATCGACCTGGGATTTGTTCTTGAAGTAAAGAATCTCCTGGTTGTGGAGGGTGGCGAATTTGCGGACGTATTCGTAACGTTTGCCGATGAAGAGGACGAGCCTTCTCACGAAGGTGGCGATGAAACGGTTCTCGTAGGTGGCGAGTTCGTCTTCGGCCCCGATGTTGAGGATCTTCTTCGGGATGACGTTCCCATATTCGTCGACTTCTTTGATGAACTGGGTATGGGAGGCTAAGTGCTGGACCGATTCGGCGTTCGTCTTGCGGGCGAGTTCGACCGGGACCAAATTGGTGACCGTCTTCGTCGACTGGCGCGGATTGTTGATGATGTCGCCCAAATCGAAGATGACGTCCTCGATCTTGTCGATCCAGGAACTATCGAAGGAAGAGCTTTCCAACCGGTCCATGCGGAGGTAGCTCGTTTTGCCATGCGAAAGCGCGGCGAGGATCTCTTGCTCGTCCAACCCTCTGACGAGGGAGGTCATCTTTTTGATGTACCGATTGTAGATTTTGTCGTTCGGTCGCGTTTTCGCCATAGTTGATTAGTTGTTCTTGAGGAGGTTTTCGATGTAGGCGTGGGCCATCGGGAAGTTGCCCTTGCCATAGAGTTTGTCGAGTTCGACGTTCAGATCTTTGAGCTCGTCTTTGAGTAAGGCGATGTTCAAGGCTTCGAACTTCTTGTGGATCTGGTTGGTGTCGATGAAGTCGAAGCCGTCGACTTCCTTGCCACCGCAGCCGACGTAAACCGGGATGAAGGTGTCGAGCTGCTTCAAGATACGGTTACCGAAGGCGAGTTTGAATTTCTTGATGACAAAGTTATCGAGGGTTTCGAACTTCTTCAGCATGCTCTCGGAGGTCGGGAACTGGCTCACCGCCTCATCGTAGAGGGCGCGTAGCTGGGCGTAAGGCATCGGCATCGCATCCTGCGGATCGGCCTCGAACGGACGGCCTTTGTCGTCGAAGAAGAGGGAGATCGCACGGTCGTAGACCTTGTCGGAGATGGTAAAGGTCGAGTCGTCATTATTGGCGGTGCCGAAGAAGATGACGTTCTGCGGGATGAGCAACTTGCCTTCTTTGAGATTGATCGGGTCGTTGGGCATCGTCGAGCCGATGAGGTCGATGACCCAGTCGGCGGTGTCGCGCATTTCCATGACGGAGAGGAACTCGGCGAAGTAGTATTCGACGCGAGCCAAGTTCATTTCGTCGAGGACGATGACGTCGAGGTCTTTGCGGTACGTGCTCACATAAAGAGCGCGGAGGAATTCGGATTCGTTGAATTTCTTGGTGAATTCGTTGTAGTAGCCGAGTAATTCGGAACGGTCTTTCCAGGAAGGCTGGACCGGGATGATGGCGGAGTCGAAGGCGAAGAATTTGCCGAGGGCATAGGCCAACGAGGTTTTACCGGTACCGGAGATACCTTCGAGGATGATGAGTTTGGAGGTCGCCATGCCGGCGAAGAGCTGGCGGATGACGTCGATCTTGTAGTAGAGGCCGAGGGAGGAGGCGGCGAAGTTGCGGAAGGAATTGCAGAGTTCTTCGAGGGAGAGGCCCGGACGGAACGGCACGTCGGTGTTGGTGCCGCGGTAGTT
>CAMYXQ010000068.1 GCA_947303105.1 uncultured Caryophanales bacterium
TTTCATTTTACCGAAAAACCGCGACCGACAAAGAAAAAAAGAGCGTTTTCACGCCCCTTTTAGGTCAATGGCGGAGAAGCGGGGGTTCGAACCCCGGCTGGGCTTGCACCCACTATCAGTTTTCGAAACTGACCCCTTCAGCCGCTTGGGTACTTCTCCAGTGCGACTATCATACAACTTGGCACCTACGCCCACAAGACGAAAGTTCGCGTGTAACGCGCTCGCAAAAGTGGTAAAATACTTGCTGTTATGAGCCACGCGTCCTCAATCGTCATCCTGGAAAGCATCTGGGAAAAGATCGTGAACTTCTTCAAAAACATCGATTACAACCTGTTTTTCCTGATTGTTTCGTTGGTTTTGGCCTTCTTGATTTTCCTCTTGGTTTTCATCGGGATGCTCGTCGAACGCAAAAGACTTCGTCATTTCCATTCCCGTTTTTCCAATGATGACTCCTCCCCGCGAATCGTGACCATCAATTCGCCGCATCAGAATGTGACGACGTTCTCGCTCCGCGATATGGCAAACAAGCAGACGGAAACGATGTCGTCTTTCTATAGCCATTTCCCCTCAGGCGAACGCCGCCGTCTGATTTCCTGGATCGACGGATTGCTTGATGGCCACACCGAAAATCCTTATATCGTCGTTGCCCTTTATGCGATCAAAGATCGCAGCCAGTCGCTTTTCTATCGTGTCATCAAAGCCGATCCGACGATTGGCGTCATCCATTTGGAATGCTACTCGCTCGATTATTCGCGTCCCGCCCGCTCATCGGCGAAGATCTTCTCCAACGAGGCCGAGTTCGCCCAAGCTCTCAAAGCCAATGGTTCGGCGACCGGCATGACCTTCTGCTTCCACCTGTTGCGCACCAAGGCGCCGGTGGACATCCACACAGATATCCCGAAAGCGGTGGCGGCGCATTATGCCCGCACAATATCGCACTACGCGATTGGCAACCAAAAAGTCATCACTCTCTCCCCGCACGAGATCGCTTTGGCGAATTTTGACTATGTCAACGTCTCTGACGCCATCCTCTTTGCCCTCTGGGTCAAGAACGGCGTTGAGAAAGAATTCGCCAATTTCTCGCGCCGCTATTCGAAGCTCGGCCATTACGAGGTTCGCTGCGGCATCGTCGTGAACAAAGATCTCCTCGGCGATTCGGATGAGATTCTAAAAGAATCCCGCCGTTGCGCCGAAGCGGCCTGCAATAGCGCCCACCCGATCATCATCTTCGAAAAGAACAAACGCATCGAGAGCACGGACGACTCCATGGAATTCCAGACCGAGATCGATCGCATCATCGAAGAACGTCGCATCTCCTATTCGTTCCGGCCGATTTACGATGCCAAGCATATGTCTATCTACGGGTACATCTCCAAAGCATCTCCGGTGGGAACCAGCTTCGGCAGCATCGACGAACTGAAGAATTTCGCCATCCGCGCCGACGCTCAGAAAACTTTGTTTTCTTCCATCGTCAAACACACGATTCCGCGCTTCAATAACGAGCGCCTCAACAAAGAACAAAAATTGTTCTTCCCAGTGCGCATGGATGAGCGCGCGACCTTCGTGCCGTTCTTCACCCGTTATCGTTCGGCCAAGGAGACCAACCTGTATCTCCTTTTCCGCGAAGACGATGTCACCAATGCTTTGGATCAGCCGGGCATCGATGAGTTCATCGCCCAGATCAGCGGGCTTAAAGCCAAGGGCTATCGCATGGCGCTCGTCATGCGCGGCAACACCCTTGCGCTCGACCGCTCGCTCTACTCGATCTGCGACGCCTTCCTCGTCGAATTCAACGACGACACCGAAGGTGCGATCGACGCCAAGATCCGTTCGGAACTTCACGCCCTCGTAGAGGGATTGCTCCGTTATCATAAGCCGATCATCGCCGCCAATCTGACGACTTGGGAAGGAATCGAACTCGTCGTCCGCAGCGGCATCGACTATATCTCCAGCGACGCTTTCGCGCCTTACCAGAAGATGTTCAAGCCGGTCGCGGAGAAAAACGTGGAAAGAATCCGTGCGATGAAAGAGAGGAAATAGTATGGAAAACGCCAAGAAAAACAGTGCCATTACCTCGCGCGACGCCGATTTCGCGCAGTGGTACACGGATGTGTGCCGCAAGGCCAAACTCATGGATTACAGCTCGGTGAAAGGGTTCATCGATTATTTGCCGTATGGCTATGCCATTTGGGAAGAAATCCAGAACTACCTGAATAAGCGTTTCAAAGAAAACGGCGCCGAGAACGTCTATCTCCCTCTCGTCATCCCGATGAGTCTTTTCAACATCGAAAAGGAACACGTCGAAGGTTTTGCTCCGGAAGCCCTTATCGCCACCCATGGCGGCGGCAAAGAGCTCGATGATCCTCTCGTCATCCGTCCGACCAGCGAAATCCTCTTCAGCGAATTATTCAAGCACACCATCTCTTCCTATCGTGACCTGCCGATCCGCTATAACCAGTGGTGCAACGTTGTGCGGTGGGAAAAGACCACCCGCCCCTTCTTGCGCGGTTCCGAATTCCTTTGGCAGGAAGGCCATTGCTTATTCGTCTCCCGCGAAGAAGCCGAGGAGAACGTTCGCAGAATGTTGGATGTCTATGACGACCTTGGCCGTGACTTGCTCGCCATCCCCTTCCTCAAAGGAAGAAAGACCAAACATGAGACCTTCGCCGGCGCGGTCGCCACATACACCATCGAAGCGCTCATGCACGACGGCAAGGCCCTCCAATCCGGCACGACCCATTATTTGGGCACCGGCTTTGCCGAGGCCTACGGCATCAACTATCTCGGCAAGAACAATGCCCTCGAAGTTCCTCATCAGACCTCTTGGGGCGTTTCGACCCGTCTGCTTGGCGCGATCATCATGGTCCACGGCGATGACAATGGACTTTCGTTGCCGCCTCTGGTCGCCCCAATCCAAGTTGTCATTATCCCGATCCGCCAACAGGAGCCTGGCGTTTTGGAAGCCTGCCGCTCGATCGAGGAAGTTCTCAAAACCAAAGGAATCCGCGTCAAAGTCGATGACGACGACGGCCATACCCCGGGTTGGAAATTCGCCGAATATGAGATGAAGGGCATCCCGCTCCGCATCGAGGTCGGCCCGCGTGATTTGGCGGCCGGAAACGCCGTTTTGACCAAGCGTGTGAACGGCGAGAAAATCACCGCTTCCATTGCCCAGATCGAAGAGCGCATTCCCTCCCTCTTAAACGAAATCCATCGCGATATGTATGAAAAAGCCAGCAAATTCTTGGCCGAGCATATCTATGACGCCGAGTCGATTGAAGAGCTCAAAAACGGCCTCGAAAAAGGCGGTTATGTCCGCATGGCCTACTGCGGCGAGGAAGAGTGCGAACTCGCCATCAAAGAGATCACCGGTGGGGGTACCGCCCGCTGCATCTATAAGGAAATCGACGACGGTCACGTCTGCCCGATCTGCGGCAAACCGGCCCACATCGTCGCCTATTTCGCCAAAGCCTACTGATTCTTTCATTATTCGGTAGCGCGTTCGTTAGCTTTGTGATAAAGTAACGAGCACGGAGACATACCCAAGAGGCCGAAGGGGACGGTTTGCTAAACCGTTAGACGGGGTAACTCGTGCGAGAGTTCAAATCTCTCTGTCTCCGCCACTTGATGTGAAAAGCGCCGAACCAAAGCGGCGCTTTTTTCATGCCATGTCAAAAAAGTTTGCCGATTTCGTCATCCAATAACCCTTGGCATCCAAAGTGGAAAAAGACCGATGAATCCTATATAATTTCTAAAGAAAGGAAGAATCCGATGAGCAAGAAACTGTTAATTTTGGGTGGAACGGGATTCTTGGGATATTACTCGACTTTGGAAGCGTTGAAACGCGGCTATGAAGTCGGTTCGATTTCCTTGGATGACGTGAACCTCGAAGGATGGTATCCGAAAGAGGTCAACGTTCGTTTCACTGATCTATTCGAAACTTCTGAAGACGATTTGGTCGAAATGATGAAAGGCTACGACTACATGATTTATTCGGTCGGGCCGGACGATCGGGAGACGCCGGAGGCACCCGCTTACGATTTCTTCCATCGCCGCCTGGTGGATGAATGCGGCAAGTGTTTCCGGGCCGCCGAACGGGCCGGAATCAAGAAATCCGTCTGCTTCAATTCCTATTTCGCCTATTTCGATCGCCGTTATCCGGAGGTCAAGTTCGCGGAGAAACATCCTTATATTCGTTGCCGCGTTGAGCAGGCCAAACTTCTCAACGAACAGAAGAAGAATATGGAGGTCGTCATCCTCGAATTCCCATACATATTCGGCCAAATGCCGGAAAGGATGCCGATTTGGCGCGGAGTTTTCCTCGATCGTTATGTCAATGGTCACAAACTCATTTTCTTCCCGAAAGGCAGCACTTCGATGATCGCCGTCGAACACATCGGCGAAGCGGCTCTCGGTGCGGTGGAGTATGGCAAGGACGGCGAACGTTATCCGATCGGCGATGAGAATCAGTCCTTCGACTTCATGCTGAATACGATGACCGAAACCCTTCTCGGTAGACCGAGAAAAATCATCCATCCGGGCAAAGCGGCTTGCGCGATGGGCGGCAATATGATTTATAAGCGGGAGAGGAAGAAAGGCCTCGAACCGGGCTTGAACTTCAAGTTGGTCATGAAAGAAATCATGTCAGGCGACATGTGCTGCATCGAACCCGAGGTTATGGATCGGGTCAACGAAGAGCTCCATATCGGACGCGGCGGCCTCAAAGAGGCGATCGTCGCGACGATGCATCGCTGCTACAAAGACGGCGAATTCAAATAAGACAAAGCCGGCTCTCCTCAGGGCCGGTTTTTTCTATGCCCATTTTCGCGTCCTTGAAATCCGATGCGCGATAGTGATAATAAGTGTGTGATTTACCTAATGGTATTGGCAGGACTTGCGGCGGCATACCTCGTGCGCGTCGGATTTTTCGCTATTCGGCACCGCAAAGAATGGAAAACGGTGTTCGCCCGTGAGAAGGTCATTGCCG
>CAMYXQ010000069.1 GCA_947303105.1 uncultured Caryophanales bacterium
CAAGATGGCATTGAGACCGACGTCGTCGAATCCTACTTCGGCTTCCGTTCTTTGCGGGCCGTCGAGAATTGCCTCCTTCTCAATTTGAACCCCATCTACCTCAAGATGGTTTTGCATCAAGGCTATTACCGCGAAAGCGGATTGACCGCCCCGTCTTATGAGGCTCTTGAAAGGGATGTCAAATTGGCCAAACAGCTTGGTTTCAATGGCATCCGCATGCACCAAAAGATCGAAGATGAACGCTTCTATTCCATCTGCGACCGCCTGGGCATGATCGTCTGGTGCGAGATGCCGAGCCCCTATGAATTCAAGAATGAGACGGTCCACAACCTCATTTCCGAATGGGATGCGGTGGTCCGTCAGCTCTATAACCACCCCAGCATCTGCGCTTGGGTGCCGATCAATGAATCCTGGGGCATCCCACGGGTCACCACCGATCCGACCAACCAGAATCTCAGTTTGGCCCTTTATCACTTAACCAAAGCTTATGATCGTTATCGCCCGGTGATCTCCAACGATGGTTGGGAACACACCTTGAGCGATATTGTTACCCTCCATAACTATGCTCAGTCCGGTGAGGAACTTCATCACTTCTACGATGATTTGGAAATCCTCAACAACTGGCACAAAGTGGATTATTCCCAAACTCGTTTGACCTTCTCCGATGGCTTTGCCTACGAAGGCCAGCCGGTCATCGTGTCCGAGTTCGTCGGGACTTCGTTCCAGAACGGCAAGGACAAAGGCTGGGGCTATGGCAGCGAGGCCCGTTCGGAAAAGGATTACTTAGCCAGATTCGAATCTCTCATCAAAGCCATCCGTTCCAATGACGGCGTCTGTGGTTATTGCATCACCCAGCTAAGCGATGTCGAAGCCGAGATCAACGGCTTGGTCGACTTTGACCGGAACGAAAAAGCCGATCTCAAAGAGATCGAACGCATTATCAAGGAGAACTGATCGATGTTGCTCTTACGACCCAAACAACTGATACCCGTCGCGATTTTCGGCGCGGTCGTCGTCGGGTCGTTTGGCTATGACATCTTCAACTCGGTCGGCCATCGCGGCGGCGGTGACGATAATAAGATCCACCTATCCCTCTACCATTGGGATAATGGCGGCAATACGGAAACCGACCTCGTCAAAGAGGTTTGCAAAGAGTTCGAGAAAGAAAACCCGAACATCGCTGTCGAGATCATTTCCTCTTACGAAACCCAATTCCAAAACTTCATGGCTTCCAAAAACGTCCCGGATGTCTTCTGCGTCCCCGACGGCAACTTCGGGACCTGGGTCCAGACCGGCGTCATGCTCGATCTCCAGGATTATTGGGACAACACCACCAATATCGACAAAGAGCACTTAGCCCCCTCTGCGTTGCAGCGTTACCGCTGGAACGGGACGACGATGGGCAGCGGCCATCTCTACTGCGTGCCGAAGGACATCACCCCCTACGTGATGTACTACAACAAAGACCTCTTCGATGAATATGGGGTCCCCTATCCCTCCGCGACGGAAATCATGGACCCGTATGAGGCCAACGAGATGTGGAAGGAATTCGGTTATAACCGGGGAACCGTCCGTTTCAAAACCAATGGCGAGATGCGCCTTATGGACGACCACATCTACGGCGTTGCCAAACTATATCCCGAAGGATTGATTTGGTCGAATGGGGCCGATTATTTGAACGAAGCGAGAAACGAGGCTTTGATCGATTCTGATGAATTCATCGAAGCCTATGAATATATCGTCCATTCGACGATGGAAGTGGCGGTGGCCCCGACCTCGCGCGTCATCACCTCGACCGCGGAGAAGTCCTTGTTCCTCAACGGCAAAGCCGCCTGCTACATCGAAGGAAGAAGCGTCACCACCGATTTGCGGGCCAAAGCGACCTTCAACTGGGACATCGCCCCGATCCCCGCGTTTACCACCAATCAGCAGGTGAATGGTTGGTCCGGCTCGGTCGGCTATGCCGTCTATAAAGATTGCGAGCACAAAGACGAAGCTTATCGCCTCGCCGAATATTTCACTTCCAAGCGCGGCCAGCTCATCATGGCGGAAGCCGGCTTCACCGCCCCGTTATATAACGACGAAGAGACGATGCGCGAATTCTACGCGATCGAAGAAGGCAAGATGCCGGAGAACACCGGCGAATTCATCCGCGCCGCCCAGTATCAGAAGCCGGGCCTTTGGCAGTATCTCCCGTCCACCCGTTGGAAGACGACGTTCGACCAGGATACCGGCGTCATGTTCACCGAGGATCCTTCGATCCGTCAAACCCCCGCCCAATTCCTGACCGATGAGAAAGAACGCATCGAGTCGATCATCAAACAAGATTTCCCGAATTTATTCGAATGAGGTAACTATGGCAGTACTATCGTTGAAGGAAGGCAAAGCGAAGAAAGGGATGTCCCGCCGCAAGGTGACGGATGCCCTTTGGGGTTACCTATGCGTGTCCCCGCTCGCGATCGGTCTTTTGTTATTCCTCGCCGCCCCGCTTTTCTTCTCGATTTATGTGTCCCTTACCAAGTATGACCTCTTCAATGCCCCGATCTTCGTCGGGTTGAAGTGGTATGCCCAAATCTTCTCCGCCGACGGCAAGGAGTTCTGGAACTCGATCAAGAATGCCTTTGTCATGGTCATCGGCACATTGTTATCGATGATCCTCGCCTTGCTCACCGCGAACGTCCTATGCACCAACGTGAAAGGCAAGAACGTCTTCAAAGCCATCTTCTTCGTTCCGACCATCTGCTCGAGCGTCGCCACAACGATCATGTGGACGCGCATGTACGACTACTACTTCGGCACGGTGAACCAAATCCTGAACGTGTTTGGGCTCGAGAAAGTCTATTGGCTCGATGAGGGCCACGTCGTCGGCTCGATCATCTTCATGACCGTCCTATTCGGATTCGGCACGGCGATGCTTCTATATATCTCCTCGATCAAGAGCATCCCGAAGAGTTATTACGAAGCCGCCGACCTCGATGGGGCCAATGCCGTCCAGAAATTCTTCTATATCACGGTGCCATCGGTTTCCCCGATCACCTTCTATATCCTCGTCACCGGTTTGATTGGCTGTTTGCAGGGATTTACCGTTTTTCAGGTCATGACCAACGGCAGCCCCGCCAATACGATGATGCCGGTTCTTTTGATATACAAATATTCCGGGAATGACTACGGAAGCGAATACGGTTTGGCCAGCGCGATGGCCATCGTTCTCGGCCTCATCATCGCCATTTTGACCGGCATCAACTTCTTGCTGTCCCGGAAGTGGGTCTATTACGAAAGCTAGGAACAACGATGAAAGAAAAGGTTGCTGACATCAGAAGAAGCCGCCCGAAGAAGAAAGTCCGGGCCAATCAGGTAATCGGCAAGATTATCTCCTACGCTTTCCTCGTGGCGATCGCTTTGTTGATCCTCATTCCGTTCCTTCAGCTCATCCTCAACTCGTTGAAGGGTCCGCGTGAGGTGGAAACCGACGTCTTCTGGCCGACCGAGTGGTATTGGTCCAACTATGCCGCGGTCTTCAAAGAGACGGTCATGCTCCATTCCTTCCTCAATACGTTCATGTATATCATCCCGCCGGTCATCGTCGGCACCTTCATGTCCGCGGTGTGCGCATACGGCTTCGCGCGCCTCAAGTTCCCGGGCAAGAAGATCATCTTCGGCGCGATGATGGCGACCCTTGTCATCCCGAACATCATCATCATGGTTCCGGCCTATGTCATGTTCGCCAACTTCTATCAGTGGCTCGGCACCCCGCTTCCGGTGGTGGTCCCGGGCATGTTCGGCGGCACGGTGTGCATGTTCTTTATGCTCCAATACATCCGCACCTTGCCCGAAGACATGGAAGAGGCCGCCATGCTCGATGGCTTAAGCCGCGGTGGCGTCTTTATCAATATCGTCTTCCCCTTGATGATCCCGGCTTTCGTCGCCCAAGTCATCCTGAACTTCTCAGGTGCCTATAACGATTACCTGACCCCATTGCTCTATTTAGGCAATAGCACCAACCTCTTCACGGTGCAGCTCGCCATCAACCAAATGAACTCCGCCTATTCGGTGGAAACCCAGAAACTGCTCGCGGCCTGCGTCATCGCTTTGGCGCCGACCATCGTTTTGTTCCTATGCGCGCAAAAGACATTCACGGAGGGGATTACCCTTACGGGTATCAAATGATTATGAGAAATCGCGGAAAATGGATATTCGGAATTCTGTTGGCCATGGTTCTCGCTTCCTGCACGATTACGCCGGGAGCCTCTTCAGAGCCAGCCACCACCAGCGAGGGCGAAGAGCCATCCTCGGAGGTTATTTCGTCTACCAGCGAATCTCTTTCCAGCGAAATCAGCAGCGAGATCAGCAGCGAGCCCCCTTATGTCGGACCGGAGGAAGACCATATGACCACCAAACAGCGTGTCGCCCGCGTCGCCAGCACGGCGCCGGATGTTCCGACCAACCGCAGCGATGAGGCCTCTTTCAAACGCTTAGGGACCGCCAATCTCCGTCAGGAAGGGACGACCTTCTTCATGTGGCATGGCAACCTGACCCTCCGCTTCGTCCAAGGGACGGATGGCTACGAAGTATCCGTCGAATCCGGCAACCACGCGATGTTCGACATTGTCCGCCCGTTGAAGTTATTCACCCGTTATGAGAACGAATCGGGCGTCAAGAAAACCAAAGCGGTGGAGGCCTGCTACTCGACCATCGAAATCAAGAACTATGGCATTTCCGCCCGCGGCACCGTCCTTTGCCCGGGTGGCACCTTCCTTGATATCGAAGATAAGTACTACATTCCAACCCTTCAGGTGAGCGATG
>CAMYXQ010000070.1 GCA_947303105.1 uncultured Caryophanales bacterium
GCACGGATCTTTGCTTATTGCCCTTGCCAATCAGGGTGATGACGCCGCGCTGGAAATTGATGTTCCGCAGCGATAAACCGACCAGCTCGCTGACGCGGAGCCCGGCACCGTACATCGTTTCGAGCATCGCTCGGTCGCGAACCCCCGAATCGGTCTCCATGTTAGGGGCTTCCAGCAACGCGTCGACTTCTTCCGGCGACATGACGACGGGCAGTTTCTTCGGTAGCTTCGGACCCTCAATCTTCGGGATGGCTTCCTTGATGAGGCCTTCGCCCGCCAAGAAGAGGTAGAAACCGCGGATGCAGGACAAACGACGGAGAATCGTCGCGCTCGATAAACCTTCTTCGGCTTGGAGACGGACGAAATCGCGGATATCATCCGCGGCGAGATCGTCGGTCGTCTCTTTGTCTGAGAAAGCGCGGAAGAAAATCCGAAGGTCTTCGGTGTAATCCGCCATCGTTTGGGCGGTCACGGCCTTCTCGACCCGTAGGTATTGGTAATAGAGTTCCATTGCCTCATCGATCGTCATGTTTCTTCGCCTCGCTTCCGCGCATCAGTAAGTCTTTATCGTACTTTTTGCTCATCTTCCGGTTCATTTCGGCGATGAGCAGACGGGTTTCGTCTTTCTTCTCGTATTCTTCGTAATTCCATAAGGACATCTGGACATCCTCGTTTCGAGGATCCATCAGGTTTTGGAGGGTGATTCCCACCAAACGGATCTGCCGTCCGAGGAAATTGGCCCGGTAAATCGCCCAACCGACATCGAACAAGGCGGCGGCCTCGTCGATCGGCTCTTTGACCGTCTGCGATTTGCTGTGGGTGACGAAGTCCGGGTCGCGGACGATGACGTCGACCGTCGTCCCGGCTTTCTTTTCTCGACGGGCCTCCGAGCAAATCCGTTCGCACATCGATGAGAGCACTTCGCGAATCTCTTCGTAGTCATTGGTGTCTTGGGCGAAGGTATGGCTTCTGCCGATCGATTTGGGATCGGGCCGCTCGGTGACGACGACATCGTCGCCGTAGCCGTTCACGTGCCGTTTGACCGAATCATAGTATTTGCCGAACATATCCTGCAAAGCAGGATCGTCGCGGTCCGTCGCCGCTTTCAAATCGCCGATTGTCTTAATTCCAAGGCTCTCTAACCGCGGGGCCGTCTTCTTGCCGATGCCGAAGAACGAAGAAATCGGAAGCGGATACAACTTCGTCTCCAGATCCTTCCGCCGCAAGACGGTGATTCCGAGAGGCTTTTTCATGTCGCTTGCCATCTTGGCAAGGATCTTGCATGGGCCGATGCCGATCGAGCATGGCAAACCGAGCTCTTTAAGCAGCCCATCCTGCAATCCTTGCAACGTTTTCAAAGGATTGGGGTCGTTCGCGAGCCGTTTGGTCATGTCGACATAACCCTCATCGATCGAGGCCCGTTCGATGATCGGGGAATATTGGGTCAGATATCCGAAAAAGGAATTCGATAAGATCTCATAATAATGGAAATCGGGTTTCTTCAAGATGAGATCCGGGCACAAACGCAGGGCTTGCCCTACGGGCATCGCGGAATGAACGCCGTATTTCCGCGCTTCGTAGTTAGCGGTCGAAATAACCGAACGCGGCCCATGTCCGCCGACGGCCAAAGGTTTTCCCTTGGTCGAGGGATCGCGCAAAGTCTCCGCCGTGGCGAAGAACGCGTTGAGATCGATGTGCATGATGATCTTGGTCACGCCAATATTGTAAAACATTATGTTAACTAATTCGATGTTTCTTTCGGATTGAAAGAAAATTCGTTGATCCCCATAAAAGAAAAGGCGTGCCGTTTTTGAGCACGCTCTTTCTACAAACATAAAACTATATACTATGTATATATAAACGCTGGAAAACTACTAATTATTCACTGAATTAGTCGGCATCCTCACGGACTTCCGTATATTCCGCCGCTTTGGCCTTCGCCTCTTCGAGAGCCCCTTTCAGGCGATCGATGATCTTATGGCCCTTTTCAAACAACGCCATGGATTCTTCCAAAGGAAGCATCTCCGTTTCGAAGCGTTTGACGATCGCGTTGAGCTCCGCGAGTTCTTTCTCGAAATCGATTTTCTCTGCCATGGTTATTCTCCTTCCACTTTGCTGGTAAATGACCCATCCTTTAGGATGGTTTTGACTTTCATGCCGGGTTTCACCGTTTTGGCGCTGCTGATGACGGCCCCATTCTCGTCGCGGGCGATCGAATAACCGCGCTCCAAAACGTGACTCGGGTTCAAGGCATCTAATGATGCCTCCGCTTGTTTGAGGCTCGTTTCTTTCCGGTTAATCGCGTTTTGATAGGCGTAGTCTAGCCGACCAGCCAGGGCCTCCACTTCTTTCTCGCCCCGCTCATAAAGGGCTTCTGGGCGGACGAAGAAGGGTCGGTTGGATAAATTCTCAAGCCGTTCTTCGAGACGGCGTAACAACGTCGCTACGCGATAATTGAGGGCGTTCTCGGTCTCGATGAGCCCTTGATAAACATCGTTTTGGTCGGGTGTGGCTAATTCGGCCGCCCCGGTCGGGGTCGAAACGCGCTTATCGGCGACATAATCGACCAACGTGAAGTCGATCTCGTGGCCGACCGCGGCGATCGTTGGGGCTTTGCTTTTAGCAACCGCCCGGACTAAGTCCTCGTCGTTCCAGGCATCGAGGTCGTCGTTCGAACCGCCGCCGCGGGCGAGGATAAGGACATCGAGGTCTTCGGCGTTGGCCCGTTCGAGGGCTTTGATGATTTCCTTTGGGGCGTTCTTGCCCTGGACGAGGGAAGGAAAGACGACGACGGCGGATAACGGCCACCGGCGATTCAAATTACGAAGTAAATCCGCTTCGGCGGCGCTGCCGTCGCCGACGATGAGGCCGATCGTCTGCGGGAAGGCGGGCGGTTTCCGCTTCCGGGCCGGATCGAAGAGACCCTCTTTCTCGAGTTTCTCTTTGCGTTTCTGGAGTTCCAGCAAGGCGTCCCCTTGCCCGAAGAGGGAAAGCGAGAGGCACTGGAACTGGTAACGGCCTTTGGCCGGGTAGAGGGTGACGGACCCGAAGGCCACCACTTCCTCGCCGACTTTCGGCTTCCAAGAAAGCGACAAAGCGTCCCTTCCCCACATGACGCAGGAAAGGATCGACTTATCGTCCTTGATGTCGAAATAGGCCGCGGACGGATATTCCTTATAGGAAGCGATCTCGCCGCGGACGGAGACAAACGAAAGATCGGGCTCTTTCTCGAGGGCGGCTTTCGCCTTGAGGTTCAGCTCGCTGACGGTATATAGAGGGCGTTTGGGATCATGCATCGCGGACTAAGACCTTGTCGAGGATGGCGTTCACGAACTTGTAGTCGCTGGCGTCCAAATACTGGTGCGCCAGATTCACGGCGACGGAGATAACGACTTTCTTATCGGGTTTTTCTTCATTATAGAAGAAATTGGAAAGCGAAAGGAGCAAGATGGCCTGCTCGACCCGGTTGAGGCGCTCGAATTTCCAGCGCCGCATGTTCTTCTCGAGCAAGGCGACTTCCTCGCCGTAATGGCGAAGGGTGGCGACGACCACCGCTTTGGCGTAAAGGGGCACCTCGGAATAATCGCATTCGAAAAGCGACGAGAGGATGCCTTCCACATCGACGTCCTCGCCCATATGGCGGTAGGTCAATACGACGTAGATCGCATTCGCCGTCAGTTCTTGCAATTTGTTCCGGGAATACTCTTTCATTCGCCGAGCAGCTCCTTTTCGTAACGGGTTAATTTTATATGACTTCTTATAAGAAGACCATACAGAACGAAGAAAATGACGTGGATGCCGAGATTGAGGTAATAACGCCAATCAAGGAAATGCCACGGCAGGTTCGGGATCGCCGAGATCGCGAGGAAAACCGTGTCGGCGGCGTAAACGCCGAGCCCGACGTAGATCGGCCAGGCCTTCTCGTGGTTTTTGACCAGCCGCATCGAAAGGAAGGCGTAGCCGGCTAAGATCGCCACCCCGATCGCGATGAGAATCAATCCATCGTAAAGCTGTTTGGCCGTCATCGGATTGGCGGCGACGTAGACGCTCAAGGCCGCGGTCGCCCCCAAGGACATCGACGGGGTCAAATCGGGATAGGTGATGGCCATCGAGGCCGCCACCAAGGACAGAAGGGCCGGGTAGGCCAAAATGAACGAAAGGCGCTGGAAGGAGCGCAGCATCCGTTCGAAGGTCTCGAGTTTTTCCTTGCGGCTCTCGTGCATCACTGGACTCCTACGACGCGGACGGAAACTTGGACGGGGATCGTTTCGCACCTGAGTGCGATGGCCGCGGTGACGTCCTGCTGGATCTTCAAGCAGGTCGCTTGGACATCGGTGCCGCTCTTGGCGATGACGTCCATCGCGATGTCGACTTGCCCGTTGTTACGGACCGTCGCCCGGATCGGATTGGTGACGAAAAACATCCACCGTCTGGAACGGGGTCCGACCTTGGCGCCAGGGACGCCGCTTACGGCGCGGCTGGCCACCGATTCGAACACGGTGTGGGAGATTCCGAGCTCTCCGCGCCGCTGGAAATTATTGATGGGGGCGTATCCGGATTTCATAAAACCTCCTTACGCCAGTTCGCTGAGTACCCATTCGGCGACCTTGTCGGCCGTGAATCCATAGGTGCGGAGCAAATATTTG
>CAMYXQ010000071.1 GCA_947303105.1 uncultured Caryophanales bacterium
AAAGCGGGGCAATGGCTGCCGCGAACGGCTCTGAGCCTTGCTGGACCGCGTCGATGATTTAGACCTCGGAGAATAATATGAGCATCGAAGAACGGAACCGCTACTTAGACGCCTATTACGACAATGAGGCGAACGCCAACAAACAAATGTCGTTCGCCAACGCCTTTGCCGCCATTTTCCTGACGGTCATTTGGATTTTATATCTCACCGGGGCGTTCCCGACTCAGAGCAGCACCTCGTTATTGATTAACATTTTGTTCCCGCTTGGCATCGCCGTTTTGCTGACCCCGGCAGCCTATGCGTTATGGGCCCCGCGTTTCCTCAAGAAACCCCGCTACAAATACTTCGTGGTGTTCTCTTTCATCCTCGTCGTCGCGGCGATGAATATCATCCTGCCGAAGCATTCCCGCATCGCCTGGGCTCTTTGCATCATCATGACCAACCATTATTACAACCCGAAATTGGGGACCACCTCGTTCGCCGCGGTGATGGTTTTGATGGTCGGATGCATTTATGCATCCATGTTCTTAGGCGAATATGATCCGGGTACCCTCGGAAAAGGCATCATCGTCGGCAGCGAGATCGTCTATCCCGACGGCGTCCAAGCCCGTTATGAAATGTTGAAAGATCTGATTGCGGCGGGCGATAACCGTTATCTGAAAGTTCTCGTGAACACCGCGATTCCGCGCGGAGCCGTCTTAGCGCTGATCTTCATCGTCAGCCACTCCCTCAATCATCGCACCAAGAAACTTCTCATCGACGAAATTCTCATCAACAGCGAGCAAGAGAAGACCAAGACCGAACTCGAAGTGGCCAAAGAGATCCAGCTCGCCACCCTCCCGGTCGAATTCACCGTCGGCAAAGGCATCGAAATCCAAGCCGAGCTTAAGGCGGCCAAATCGGTTGGCGGTGACTTCTACGATTACTTCACTTTGGACGACAACCATGTCGCCATCGTCATCGGCGACGTCTCGGGCAAAGGCATCCCCGCGGCGATGTTCATGATGAAGACGATCACCTGCTTCAAAAACTACATGTCGCCCCATAAGAGCCCGGCCGAGATCCTCCGTCAGGTCAACGCGGCCATCTATCAAGGCAACCAGTCCAGCATGTTCGTCACCTGCTTCCTCGCCATCGTCGACACCAAGACGGGCGAAGTCCGCTTCGCGAATGCCGGCCACAACAAACCGTTAGTTGGCCACGACAAGGCCTACCATTATCTCGATTGCCGTTCCGGCTTCATCCTCGGCGCCCTTGAAGAAGCGGTGGTGTTCGACGAGCAAACCAAACTCGAAAAAGGCGATTCCATCACCCTTTATACCGATGGTATAACCGAGGCGATGAACGAAGAACGTCAGCTCTACGGCGAAGAACGCCTGCTCGCCCTATTCAACCGCAAAGAATACACCTGCTTGCTGGAAATGCATCATGAGCTCAAAGAAGATGTCGCCCGCTTCGCCGGCGAAGAAGAGCAGAGCGATGATATGACCTACATCACCCTTCGTTACCAGGGCGATGACTATGTCTACGAAGAGAAGCAGATGCCCGCCACCCAGGACAACGTTTTGGTGGCACTCGGTCTTCTAAAGGCATTCGCTGCCAAGAACGACTTCGACGAGGGATTCACCAACAACCTCGCCGTCGTCGGAGACGAACTTATCTCCAACATCGTCAAATACGGTTATCCCAACGACAAGGGCGAAATGTATCTGCGTGCCCTCTATAACCGCGACCGCAAAGAATTCGTCCTCACCATCGTCGACAGTGGCATTCCGTTCAACCCGTTTGAGGCGGAAGGCAAGCCGGTGGAGGGCGATGTCAAAGACATCCATGAAGGCGGGCTTGGCATCCTCATCGTGAAAAACCTCATGAGCGAGTACGCCTACGATCGCATCAACGGCAAAAACATCACCGTCATCAAGAAACGGTTTTAGTTCTTCTTCTCGTCCGGGCGGATGAGATTCAAATTGACATGGCAGTAGCCATGCGGGTTTTTGGTTAAGTAATCTTGGTGGTAGTCCTCGGCCGAATAGAAAGCGGTCAATAGGCCCACCTCGATTTTATAGCCCGATTCCAAGTGTTCATCGAGCAAAGAACGGACCGCCTTGATTTCCTTTTTATCGGTCACGTAGATGCCGGTCCGATATTGGGTGCCGACATCCTCGCCCTGTTTATTCAAAGAATACGGATCGACGAAGCGGAGGTAATGCTCGATGACCATCGTTAACGGCAAAACCGCGTCGTCATAGACGAGTTTCAACGTTTCGGCGTGGCCGGTCAAACCGGTCTTCACTTCGGCGTAGGTTGGGTTCGCCGTATGGCCATTGGCATAGCCAACTTCCGTTTCCAATACTCCCTTTAGGCGGGAATAATAGGCCTCAACGCCCCAAAAACAACCGCCGGCTAGGTAAATCGTCTTGGTCATATTCATTCCTCGGAAACGGGTTCTTTCGGTTTCCGTTCGGGTAAGAGCAATAAAGCGTTGGTCCGCTTCTTATAGGCGGCGAGGCCAGGTTTATAGGTTGCCATGTGCTTCTCTTCCATCGGAATGGAAATGAAAAGGAACATGAGAAGGATGGCAATCGCTCCGGCGCCCCAATACCAGAGTTCTTTGAACTCGGCGAGGAAGAAGAAATAGACGCCGAACCAGAAGGAGATCTCTCCGAGATAATTCGGGTGGCGGGAAAAACGCCAAAGGCCGACGTTGATGACTTGGCTGCGATCGGTCCGCGTCTTCACGAACCTGGTCATCTGTTTGTCGCTGATGAGTTCGAGGGTGACCGCGCCGACCATGACGACGAAGCCGATGATCTGCCACCAAGAGAAGTTGCCAAGGGCGACGTAAAGGGCGGGGATCGAGGCGAGATAGACGATCAGGGTCGGGAACATGCAGATGCCCATCAGATTGACGATTTGGAATAGTTTTCCGCTCTTTTCGCGGAGCATCTCATATCGCCAGTCGACGTAGCGGAGCGAGTGGAAGGTGCGGATGAAGTTCCCCGTCAGGCGGACTGTGTAATAGGCGAGCGCGACGAGGAAGAGGATCGTCCCCGCATTCCAGTTGCCCGAGGAGATGAGGATGGCAAGAACCATCACAAAGGTCTGGACCGACCAATATGGGTCATAGAAGGACGCCGTCTTAAATAGGACGCCGAATAGCCAAATGATGATGGTCGCGGCCACGTCGCAGATAAGTAGATTGAGGAAGAGGTCGAGCCCGGCTTGGGCCAGACCGAAGTAGAGGCCGACCGAGGCGCCGATGGCGACGATATAGCCGGCTAAGAGGATCAATAATCCCGAGATTCGTTTATTCATGGTCCCCATTATAAAGGCCTGTTTTTCGCGTTTCACAATCTATTTTCGCGGACATTTTCCTCCCATTGACGGATTGAAATGGTTTTTTAGAAGGGCCGAAAATCAAGTTTTGCGTCAAATTTCCGAATTTCTGTCTATTCATTGGTGGAGGACCAACTATGAACTATGAATCGATTCGCCTTGGCAAGATCAAGAAGAAGGCCGCCGTCATGCTCGAGCTCGGGGACGACGACCCCAATGCCTATGTGCTCCCCAGTGACTTGGATCATCTGGCGGCCGCCCGTCCCGACGATTATCTGCGGGTGTTGGAGCAGTGGAAGGACGCCTTGACCGGAGCGTCTTTCCTCGCCCGCAAAGGCGCCCGCATTGAGATGTATCGCATCCTCGTGGAGGGCGGGCGCTTCCGCGTCCGCACGCTGCTTTTGGAACGCCATGAGAAATGGATCTGCAAAGGCTTCGTCCCCGGGATGCTCGTCGCCGAGGCCAAACGCATCGAAACCATTTAGAAAATGGTGTAACATATCGGCATGCGTCTATTAGCCGACTTGCTCGATAACGAATATCCCTATACCGAAATCAAACGCGTTCGCGTGGTGGTGCGCGCCATCGTCATGGACGAAAACGGAAACATCGCCTTGCATCACATTTGCGGCAACGAGCCGGACGCTTTCGGGCTGCGCGATTACTATGAGACGCCCGGGGGCGGCGCGGACGATGGGGAAGACCTTTTGGTCGCGTTAAAACGCGAATGCCGTGAGGAACTCGGATACGAGATCGATGTCATCGCCGAAATCGGCGAGGTCGACGACTACTACAACCTCTTGTTCCGCAAGAACCTGAACCATTATTACCTTTGCCGGCGAAAAGGCGCTTTTTTGGGCACCCATTTCGTGTCGCGGGGAGACTCGTTGATCCATGACACCGTTTGGGTCCCGCTCGAGGAAGCCATGCGCCTCTACGAAAACCATCGCGACGAGAAACTCGCCCGCCTCGTCTATAACCGCGAATATCCCGTTCTTCTTGAAACAAGAAACATTCTAAAAAACTTGTCCAAAGCCGACTGAAAGCATAAGATATACGGGCAACGGCGGATATGGTGAAGTGGTTTAACACAATCGGCTGTGAACCGATCACGCGTGGGTTCGAGTCCCATTATCCGCCCCATTCCCGCTCTTAGCCCCAGGCCGAAAAGCTTGGGGTTTTTCATTTTCATTTTTTCGGAAAAATTGGAAAATTTTTGTTGCCATTCCGTCAAAATATCATTAAATAGACCCACAACACATAAGTGTTCTTCCCTTATTCGCAGG